>JBJEFR010000091.1:0-5193 GCA_051874255.1 Anaeroplasmataceae bacterium | reverse complement strand
ATATTTTAAAGATAATATTTAAAAAATAAATCTCTATATAAATAGAGACTTATAATGATTTTATCTATAATTGATAATTTTGTTAGCAATCATAAATAATTCTTTAATATCATCTGAATCATTAAATTCAGTATTAGCTAAGCCATATAATAAATCATCTAGGCTAATATGAAAAATAGATGAAAGCTGTTGAAGCTGTAAAAGAGTAGGCTCCTGTAGATTGTTTTCTATTCTTGAATAGCATGATTGACTAATATTAAGCTTTTTAGCCATTTGTTTTTGAGTATATTTCTTATTTATTCGATTCAGTTTGATAAATTCTCCAAAACCATTCATATTATCTCTCCTTTATATTTAACAAATAGCATTCATATTGATAAAAACAATTAAGAATGGAAAGCATTAATAATATGAATACTAAAAGATTTAATCTAAAATATCCCTTTAAAATATTATAACAAAATGATGATATTTACTAAAAATCATTTGATTTTAAAATAATATGTGATATAATACATAGGAATATGAATATATGTTGAAATAGATAAGTAAAAATAAAATTCTATTATAGAGACTAAGGGATGGTGGAAGCCTTAGATATGGTTTATTTTGAAAGCTACTATGGAGTATATAGTTACCCGCTTTAAGGGGTGTTGAGTGCTAGATTTTTTATCTAGAACTAAGGTGGTACCACGATATAATTCGTCCTTAGATTGAAGGACGTTTTTTTATTTTTAAAGGAGATAATTAGTATGAAAAAATTAAAAAGCTATGAAATTAGACAAATGTGGTTAGATTTTTTTGCAAGCAAAGGACATAGTGTAGAGCCAAGTGCGTCATTGGTTCCAGTAAATGATCCAACTTTACTATGGACAAATGCTGGTGTTGCACCTTTAAAGAAATATTTTGATGGTTCTGTTACACCAGATAATCCAAGAATAACTAATGCTCAAAAATGTATTAGAACTAATGATATTGAAAATGTCGGAAAAACCGCACGTCACCATACTTTTTTTGAAATGCTTGGAAACTTCTCAATTGGAGATTATTTTAAAGAAGAGGCCATTGAATTTGCATGTGAATTATTAATGAGTGAGAAATGGTTTGGATTTGATAAGGATAAGCTATATATGACTTATTATCCAACTGATACAGTAGCTCGTGATAAATGGATTAGTATGGGAGTTGATCCTAGCCATTTAATTCCACTTGAGGGAAATTTCTGGGAAATAGGAGAGGGACCTTGTGGACCTGATAGTGAAATTTTTTATGATAGAGGCGAAAAATACGACAATAGAGGAATCAGGGTATTAAAGGAAGATTTAGAAAATGATAGATATATTGAAATATGGAATATCGTATTTAGTCAATATAATTCTAAAGAGGGAGTAGCTCGTGAAAACTATAAGGAGCTTCCTCATAAAAATATTGATACAGGATGTGGTCTTGAAAGATTATGCTGTGTTATGCAAGAGGTAGAAACTAATTATGATACTGATTTATTTATGCCTATCATTAATAAGATATCTGAGATTTCTGGTGTAAAATATGAAGGACAAATGGCATTTAAGGTTATTGCTGATCATGTACGTACAGTAACATTTGCGGTTGCGGATGGTGCAACACTATCTAATGAAGGTAGAGGATACGTTTTACGTAGAGTATTAAGACGTGCAACAAAATATGGTAAAAAGCTTGGAATCAACAAGCCATTTATGGCCAAGCTTGTTGATGTTGTTGTAGAGATTATGGGAATGTTTTATCCTTATCTAAAGGAAAAGACTACTATAATTAAAGAGATTATTACAAGAGAGGAAGAAAAGTTCTTAGCTACTATTAGCCTTGGTGAGAAAAAGTTTGAGGCTATTGCTGAACAATCAAAGGATAATGTTATCTCTGGTGCTGATGCATTCTTATTATATGATACATTTGGTTTCCCATATGAGCTTACTTTGGAATATGCAATGGAAAAGGGAATGACTGTTAACCATGATGAATTTGTAAGCGAAATGAATGAACAAAAGAATCGTGCTCGTAATGCTCGTAAGGAAATTAATTCCATGAAGGGTCAAAATGAGGAATTTATGAACTTCAAGGAGGAATCAGAATTTATTGGATATGATACATTAGAATCAACATCAAAGGTAATTAAATGCTTTGGTGATGCTGTAGTATTAGATAAGACTCCTTTTTATGCCTTCTCAGGTGGTCAGCTATGTGATAAGGGAACAATTAATGATATAGAGGTGTTAGATGTTTCTAAAATGCCAAATGGACAATATCTTCATATGCTTAAGGACAATACCTTAAGTGAGGGTGATATTGTATCATGTCGTGTTGATAAAGAATATCGAGATTTGACAAGATGTAATCATTCAAGTGCTCATTTACTTCAGGCTGCACTTCAACAGGTTTTAGGAAATCATGTACACCAACAGGGGTCACAGGTATGTGCTGATTACTGTCGTTTTGATTTTAATAACTATCAAAACCTAACTGATAAGGAAATATTAGAGGTTGAAAATTTAGTTAATAAATACATTAATGAATCACATCCGGTAAATACTAAGGTTATGGCTTTAGATGAAGCTAAGAAGCTTGGAGCTATGGCTTTATTTGATGATAAATATAAGGACATGGTAAGAGTTGTAGATATGGAAGTATCAAAGGAATTCTGTGCAGGTACTCATGTATCAAATACATCTGATATTAAAAATTTCTACATTTCATCAATTGAATCAATTGGTTCAGGAATATTTAGATGTACAGCTTATACTGGTTCTAAGGCTATGGAACTATTAGATAGTAGTATTTCCA
This sequence comes from Anaeroplasmataceae bacterium, assembly GCA_051874255.1. Classification (GTDB taxonomy): domain Bacteria; phylum Bacillota_I; class Bacilli_A; order Acholeplasmatales; family Anaeroplasmataceae; genus UBA3206. The sequence continues at coordinate 2,376 of JBJEFR010000091.1, read as the reverse complement.
ATATTAATAATACTATTAGTACTCTATTAGATAAGGCAACTTATATTGTTAAAGAAGCATTAAATGAAGGAATTAAGCTAGAGTATAACGCTCCAGTAAATGATAATAATCAGGTAGGATATGCATACATTTTAAAGAAAAAGGAATACCTAGAGTTAGTTTCACGTTCACTTCATGAGCTTGAAAAGAAATATCAAGCATTAAAGAGCCAAAGTGCTTTAAATAATGTAAGTAAATATAAAGAACAAATTGAAAATAATGCTATAGTTTGCGTATCAGATGTAATGGATTCAAATTTACTTAAAGATATGGCAACAGCGCTATTAAATGATAATAAGCTTGATTTAGTTATGCTTGCTGCAACAGATAATCAAAAAGTTACATTTGTATGCGCAACAAGCGAAAAATATGATGCAGGAATGATGGTTAAGGAAGCTGCAAAACTAACTGGTGGAAATGGTGGAGGTAAGAAGAATCTTGCCCAAGCTGGAGGAAAAGATGCATCAAAGATCATTGAAGCTCTTGACCATGTAAAAGGATTATTATAATATGAAGTATATAGGTTTAGATTTAGGAAGTCGTACCTGTGGTATTGCGATATCTGATGCTCTTGGAATGATTGCAAGATGCTATGATACCTTAAGGTTTGATGATGATGACTATGAATATGCTGCAAACAAAATAATTGAAATATGTAAGGCAGAAGGCGTAAAAAACATTGTTTTAGGCCTTCCTAAGCATATGAATGGTGATTTAGGAGTAAGAGCTCAAATAAGTGAGGATTTTAAGAAAAATATTGAATCAAAAAGTGATATAAAGGTAGAACTTGTTGATGAAAGACTTACAACCATAATTGTTGACAAAACAATGATTTCTGGTAATGTCAAAAGAGAAAAACGTAAAGAAAAAAAGGATGAACTAGCTGCGGTAGTTATCCTACAAAACTATCTTGATCGTAAATTTTAGGAGGAAAATAATGACAGATCGTACAATTACTATTACAACTGAAACAGGAGAAGAAATTTTATGTGAGATTCTTTTTACACATCATTCAGATGAATTCAATAAGGATTATGTTGTTTTTGTAAAAAAAGATACAAATGAAGCATCAGCTACTTCATATATTCCTGGTGAAAATGGATGTGGAAGATTAGAAGCTATTGAAACAGATGAGGAATGGGCAATGCTTGAACAACTATTAACTGACTATGTTGAAAGCCAAGAAAATGGATGCCAAGGTGGTTGTCAAAGCTGTGGTGGATCATGCTCATGCGACGCTGATGGAGAATGCGACTGTGAAAATGGTTGCAACTGCGACAATGAATAATGATTTTAAAGCTGAAGATTTAGATATTATGCTAAATCTTCATTTTAATAACATCCACCAAGAAATGAAGGAATATGCTAAAATTAATAATGTACCTATTATTCAGGATGAGGGACTAGCTTTTTTAGAAACTATTATAGCAATTAAAAGACCTAAAAAAATCCTAGAAATAGGTAGTGCAATAGGTTATTCTGCGACTCGTATGGCTATGGTATCAGGTAGTGAGGTAATCACTATTGAGCGTGATATGAAAATGTATGACGAGGCAATAAAAAATATAAAAAAGCTTAATTTGGAAGATAAAATTAAGGTTATTTTTAAGGATGCCCTAGATTCATTTGAGGATGTAAAAAATGAGAAATTTGATATGATATTTATTGATGCCGCTAAGGGTCAATATATTAATTTTTTTAATCTTTATGAGCCTCTTTTAAATGATGATGGTATAATAGTTACCGATAATATGCTTTTTCATGGACTAGTTTTATCAGATGAAGAGATTAAGTCAAGAAGCTTAAGAGGGCTTATTAGAAAACTTAAAAATTATCATAGCTTTTTACTAAATAATCCTAATTATCGTACATCAATTTTTAATATTGGTGATGGAATGAGTGTGTCTTGTAAAAAATAATAGAGGGAAGTGGGAATTATATGAAAAGAATTGTTAATTCGATTTTTAATGTTGTAGAAATTGCTACATCAGATGCTAGGAAAAAATTAATATATTCTATAGGCTATTTATGCTCATCTTTAATATGTCTATTATTAATATATTTATGTGTTAATAATATAGAAAATGTTGGTACAATTAATAAAATTATAAGATTTCTGGCATTATTTATTATTGCATTATGTAGTATAACAAGCCTGCTTGGAACGTTTACCTGCTTTATAACATCATTTTTTTCATATAGAAGAAGTCTTTTATCAGGAATACTTACAACTCTATTTGGAGCTTTAGGCTTTGGTTTATTGCTAGCCTTTGTAATATGGGGATATTACTATAATCTTTATTTAATATATAAATAAAAAATACATAATAGGTTTAA
>JBJEFR010000090.1:0-5268 GCA_051874255.1 Anaeroplasmataceae bacterium | reverse complement strand
TATTATTTATTCATATGAAGAAGAAAAATGGGTTTCATATACTAAAGAAAATGATATATGGACTAAATCATTAACTAATAATAGAATTTATCTTTCTATAGATACAATAAAAAATTATGAAGTATCTTTAAAAAATATTGTAGATAATACATATTTAATAAAAAATATCCCTGAAGAAGGAAATTCATCTATTATATTTGCAAGTATTGAGGATGATAAAATTACATTAAATGATAATGAAATTATAACTACATTAGATAAAATTGGAAATACAACTATTGAATTACCTACAGAATATGTTGATGATATCACAACAATTTTCACAATAGATGAGAATAATGTATATCATTTTGATTTAGTAGAAATGAAAAAGGTATTTATGAAATATTTGGTTGATGATGGTGGTTTTACAAAACTTACATCGGATGAACATAAAATCATTGACGATTTAATCTATATGTATGTTTCAAAGTACGAAATTTCAGTAACTTTAACTTTCTCTTATCAAGGATTTGAGGATATGTATCTTCAAACTATTAGAATAAATGATTCAACTTTCTATAAGAATTTTTCTAATTATAGTAAAACTAAAGACTTTGAAGAATATTTAAGTTCAATAACTTATAAAAAGATTTATTTTAGTGATGTAATCGAATTTGATTTAACTATAACCAATGAACAATTATCTTCAATGACAGAAAGCATATTCACTAGACTTGCTGAAGTTGGATATCAAGTAGGTTCAATCAACAACGAAGGTACAAAGGTTGAAGGTTTGAAGCCTGAAAATGTATTGTTTGCTTTTAAAGGTGTAACTAGTGGTATGAGTGCAGCTGGAGATATGGGCAACATTAAATCTTGGAAGCAGTATTTTTTGGTTGCAAAAGAAGATAGTGTAAGTTTTATAGAATTGGATATAGCCTCTTCAACAAATGGAGATATATATGAAAATGTGATTAATGATGTAGATGGAATGTGGATGATTTCATCATATAAAGAAGTTGAATTGAATCCTGAAAATGCTGATTTATATAAATAGAAATGATATTAGTCAATTAGAAAAATCAACTACGGCTTCAATTAATAACTAAAATATTTTTGAAATTCTTATATTTATTTATATAGAGCCCAATACATTTGGGCTCTATTATTTAGTAGAATTTTGTCGAAATTATGAAAACGCTTTAAAAAAATGATTAAAATTTGCATTTTTTTGCGTATTTAAGCCATAAAAGTGTTGATTTATTGAAAAAAAACATTTATAATGGAATCAAAGGAGGATTAAATTATAATGAAGAAAACAGATTTAATCGATAAGATTGCAGAAAAAACAAATATTACAAAGAAGGAAGTAGAGGTAGTTTGTGAAGCCTTAAAGGATACTATCATTGAAGCTTTAGTTAGCGGAGATAAGGTATTAATTTCAGGATTCGGATCATTTGAGGTTCGCGAGCGTGCTGCAAGAACTGGACTTAATCCAAGAACTGGTGAAGCAATTCAAATTCCAGCTCTTAAAACACCTGCATTTACTGCTGGTAAAGTTTTAAAGGATGCTGTAAGATAAGCTTCAGAAAGGAATCTTTTGGGATTCCTTTTTTTTTATTCAATAATATGTTAAAATATTAAGGATTTGAGGTGGTATTTTGAAGATCGCAATAGTTGGCTGTGGAGCTGGTGCTTTACTACTTTCTAGTAAGCTTAAAAATGCTAATATTACTATTTTTGAAAGAAATAAAAAAATAGGTAGTAAATTACTTGCCTCTGGTAATGGAAAATGTAATTTGTTAAATATTAATGCTACTTGTGATAATTATAATAATAAGGAATTTGTGAGTAAACTAATTACTTCATATCCTCCAAGAGTTGTATTAAATGAATTTCATAAATTAGGACTTATTACTAAGATAGATGATGAGGGAAGAGTCTATCCACATTCTGAATCATCCCAAGCAGTTTTAAATATATTATTAGATAATATAAAGGCTAAGATTATTACTGATTATACAGTAAAATCTATTACTAAGGTTAATGGTAAATATAAAATAAATGATTATAATGAATTATTTGATTATTTAGTTTTAGATACAGGAAGTAAGGCATCATTGAAGGAGGAATATCAAAATATTCCTTATGATTATTTATCATCATTAAATATAGGTGTTACTAAGCTTTATCCAAGCTTAGTTGGTTTTAAGACAAATATGAATATAGCTAGTCTATCAGGGCTTAGATGTAAAACGAATGTTAAGCTATATGTTGATAACATGCTTATACATGAGGAAAAGGGAGAGGTAATATTTAAAAATGATGGTTTATCAGGTATTGTAATTATGAATATGAGCTCCTACTATCAAAATACCAATAAAAGAAATGCTTATATTACTCTTGATTTATTATATCCATATAATGAATCTGATATATTAAATATTAAAGGAGCAATTCATCCTTTATTATATAATTATTATTTAAAAAATAATATGAAGCTTAGAGATTTAAAAGAATTTAAAATAAATATTACTGACACCTATGATTTTTTAAATGCTCAGGTAGTTAGTGGTGGTGTTAAATTATCTTTAATAAATGATGATTTAAGATTAGTTAGTGATGACCATATTTTTTTAATGGGAGAAATGCTAGATATTAATGGAGTGTGTGGTGGATATAATTTATTATTTGCCTTTATGTGTGCACTTAAAATATATGATTGTTTAGAAGGAAAATAATATGAAGGTACAAATACAGAATTTTAAAGTAAGTATTGTTAATATAGATGAGCCACTAATTAAACTAGTGTGCAAGAAGTTTAATTTAAAAGAAAAGAATATAGAAAGTATTATTATATCTAAAGAATCAATTGATGCTAGAGACAAAAATGATATTTATTTAGTATATACTTTAATTCTTGATATTAAGAATGTTTCCTTACATCATTTTAAAAATAATAAAAATGTTAGCTTATATGATGATTCTAGAGTCTCTCTTAAATATAATAACTGGAATCATGAATATAGCCCAATTATTGTAGGCTTTGGACCTGCAGGACTTTTTTCAGCTTTGTATTTAGCAAGATGTAATGCTAAACCCATTATAATAGAAAGAGGTTCTGATATTGATAATAGAATTATTAAGGTAGAGGAATTTTTACAAAATAAAATTCTTGATGTTAATACTAATATCCAATTTGGTGAAGGTGGAGCTGGAACATTTTCTGATGGTAAGCTTACGACTAATTTACGTGACCCATTAATCAAGTGGATTATAGATGAATTTGTAGCTCATGGTGCACCAGAAGAAATTAGATATGAGGCAATGCCTCATATTGGAACTGATTATTTGAGAATAGTAGTAAAAAATATTAGAAAAGAAATTATAAATTTGGGTGGAAAATTTTATTTTGATACTAAATTTATTGATTTTGAGACCTCTGAGTTATATACTAGTGTAAAGCTAAGTAATGGTGAGTCTATCAAGACAAATCACCTATTATTAGGCTTTGGACATAGCGCAAGAGATACAATTAGGATGTTATATGAAAAAGGCGCTATGATGGAGCCTAAAAGCTTTAGTATGGGGGTACGTATTGAGCATAAAAGAGAAAGCATTAATAAAGCTCAATATGGTAAATACCATAGTAAGCTTAAGGCAGCTTATTATAAGCTTGCCTGTCATTTAGATACAAATAGATCATTATATACTTTTTGTATGTGTCCTGGTGGAGAGGTTATCGCTAGCCAAAGTGAAGAGAATACTATTTTAACTAATGGAATGAGCTATAGAAGTAGAGATAAAGATAATTCTAATAGTGCTTTACTTGTAAATGTTGATCCGAGTGATTATATGAAAGATAGTGTTTTAGATGGACTAGATTACCAAGAAAAATATGAAAAACTAGCATTTAATATTTCTAGTGATTATAGGGCACCGGCCACACTAGTTGGTGAGTTTTTAAATGATGAAATACCAGAAAACTATAGAAGTGTGCGTCCAAGCTATCCTCATGGAGTAGTAATGACAAACCTATATGATTGTCTACCAAAATATGTATGTGATACAATAAAAAGTGGCTTACCAATCCTCGATAAAAAGCTTCATGGCTTTGCTGATAACGATGCCGTATTAACTGGTGTAGAAACCCGTTCATCATGTCCTATTAGGATGAAAAGAGATAGTGATACAAGAATGTCTAATTTGAAAGGACTTTATCCAATAGGAGAGGGTGCTGGATATGCAGGAGGTATAACAAGCGCAGCTTTAGATGGGCTTAAAACTGCAATAAAAATAACAAGTGATTAGGAGTGAAGACTTATGTCAATTTTAGAGGTAAATAAATTAAATAAGGTGTATAAAACAGGTGATATAAGTGTTCATGCCCTAAAGGATGTTAGCTTTGAGATTAATGAAGGTGAGCTTGTAGTTGTTTTAGGAAGCAGTGGGGCAGGAAAATCAACATTACTTAATATACTTGGTGGAATGGACAGGCCTAGTAGTGGTGATTATTTTGTAAATGGTGAAAATGTATGCTTAAAAAATAGTAAGGAGCTAATGCTATTTAGAAGAGATAGTATAGGTTTTGTTTTTCAGTTTTATAATTTAATGCCAAATCTAACAGCCTTAGAAAATATTATGCTTGCAAGTCCTAGTATTTCACGTGATGATGCAATGGCGGTTTTAGAAAGCGTTGGTCTTAAGGAAAGAGCCAATAATTTTCCTTTTGCTTTGTCTGGAGGAGAACAACAGCGTGTTAGTATAGCTCGTGCTTTAGTAAAAAAGCCTAAAATAATATTATGTGACGAACCAACAGGAGCCTTAGATAGTAAGACAGGAGTTCAAATATTAGAGCTTTTATATGATATGTCACATAGGGATAAAAAAACAGTAATTATAGTAACTCATAATCAAACTCTAGCAAATATTGCAGATAGGGTTATTAGACTTAGTGATGGCGAAATTATTGATAATTATTGTAATCTTAATCCGGATAGGATTAGTGATGTAGTATGGTAAATAGACAGGTACAAGTCTTAAATAAAAGAGTAATACGTGAATGTAGGAGTAATGTTAGATCCTATGTTTCTATTATTTTAATAACAATATTATGTGTATCATTATTTACAGGACTTTTTACAAACTATCATCACTTTAAAGAAAATATTGATGATGTTTATGCAAAAAGTAATATCGCTGATATTTTCGCAACAGTTGATCCTTATGGAGTAGATAAGGATAGTGTTGATGAAACCTATGAAAGTATACTTAATAAAAAGAGTG
>JBJEFR010000089.1:0-5290 GCA_051874255.1 Anaeroplasmataceae bacterium | reverse complement strand
CGTCTAGGAAGAAATTATCAAATGATATTAGAGGAATGGGCAAGAATAACTAAAACAATTGGTGCTGATATAAAGGTAATTGATATGCCTCTGCTTGATACCAGAATTGAAGGTAAAAATTTAGTTGGTAAATTTATAAGCGATATAGTACTTCAGGTTTTAAGCTTTGTTGCTGAAAATGAAAGGAACAACATTAAACAAAGACAAGCTGAGGGAATTAGAATTGCAAAAGAAAAAGGTGTTAAATTCGGAAGGCCTAAAGTTGTCTTACCAGCTAACACCAATGAAATAATATTCAAATATATTAATAAAGAGATAACGAATATAGAAGGTGCAAAAATTCTTGGAGTATCAAGAGGAACTTTTTTCAGGATTATAAGAGAATACAAAAAACAATTACTATAGTTAATAAAAGAATTTTAAAAATATCAGAATATATACTTATTTATAATAAATCAATTAATTTTTATAAAAAAATATAGCAATTAAAATCACCTCAAACAATAAAAAAAGGCTTGATATTTATATCAAACCTATAATTCAAGTGGTGCCAGCTGGGAGATTCGAACTCCCGACTTACGCCTTACCATGGCGTTACTCTACCTGCTGAGTTAAGTTGGCATATATTAATAAAAAACGATACATTATGTATCGATTTAAAGTGGTAGGGGAGATGGGATTCGAACCCACACGCTTTTAAGGGCAAAAGATTTTGAGTCTTCCGTGTCTACCATTTCACCACTCCCCCATATTAAGATGTAGTTAAACTACATCTTATCAACATATTCAATTCCTAAAAGTCTTAGACCTTCATTAATAATAATTCTAATTGCCTTTGCTAATGCAAAATTTGTATTTCTTATAGTAAGATCCTCAGCATTAATCTTTTCTTTAGCATAGAATGCATTAAATGATTGAGCTAAAGATAATAAATATTTCGCAAGAACACTTGGTGCATATTCACTAGCTGCACGTTCTATCACAGATGTAAATGAACTAATAAGCTTAATTAATTCGAAATAATGAGGTAATTCAAATAATTTAGAATCAATATTATTTAAATCAATTTCTTGATTATTTAATATAGACGCAATTCTTACTCCTGTATATTGTAAATATGGTCCTGTTTGTCCTTCAAATTTTAGCATTTGTTCTAAGTTAAATTCTACATCATTTGTTCTATGATTTTTTAAATCATTAAATACGATTGCTCCAATTCCAACCTTAGATGCAATTTCATTTTTATTTTCAAGGTTAGGATTCTTCTCTTCAATTTGTTTTAAGGCTTGGGCAATCGCATCCATTAAAACATCATATAATTTAACAACTCCACCCTTACGAGTAGACATCTTAGCTCCATTGGTTAAATATAATCCGAAATTAATATGCTCAATTTGTTCTCCGTAGCTATATCCCATTTTTGATAATACACCCTTAAGCTGAGTAAAATGAAGCTTTTGTTCATTTCCAACTACATATAATGCCTTATCAAAATTATATGTCTTTTTACGATCAAATACAGCCGCAAGATCTCTTGTTATATAAAGTGATCCTCCATCCTTACGCTTAATTAATGCAGGTGGAATATCATCACCTAAATTAACTATTTGAGCTCCCTGGTCCTCAACAAGTAATCCTTTTTCTTTTAATTCCTCTACAACAGGATCCATCTTATCATTATAATAAGCTTCTCCATTGTATGAATCAAATGATACGTGTAATAAGTCATAGATTTGTGAAGATTCCTTTAATGATTCCTCACGAATCCATTTCCACATTTCAATATATTTTTCTTCACCAAGCTCTATTTTTCTAAAGGCCTCACGTGCTTCATCCTCTAAGGAAGGATCATTTTTTGCTTCCTCATGGAATTTAACATAAAGCTTAGATAGCTCATTAATGCTATCTTCTTTTATTTTATCATAGTCACCCCATTTTTCATAAGCAACTATCATTTTACCAAACTGAGTTCCCCAGTCACCTAAATAATTAATAGATACTGTTTTATATCCATCCTTTTGTAATATAAGCTTTAATGAATTTCCAATCATTGTAGAACGTAAATGTCCAATTGAAAAGCTTTTTGCGATATTTGGTGAAGAATAGTCTAAAACAATTGTTTTACCTTCACCTGTAGTTGAAGAACCATAATTTTCCTTTTTATTCAAAACATCAATAAGTACATTCTTACTTACTAAATCCTTTTTAACAATAATATTAATAAATGGTCCAGTAGGTTTAACCTCTGATATATATTCACAAGAGGTCTTTATTACCTCAACTGCCTCATTTACAACCTCAGGCATAGCCTTCTTTAATACCTTAACTACTACAAACATTGGGACAGAAATATCACCAAGTGAAGCATTTTTAGGTTCCTCTACAATTATATTTATTTCTTCATTATAATTTTCTTTATAATATTTTTCTAATGCTACTTTAATAGCATTTTTCACTTGATTAATCATAATACCCTCCATTATTTAATAAAGAGATAGTTTCCTATCTCTTATTAACTATGAATGTTAAGCAGCTTTATTTTCTGGATTTCCAAAAGCCTGATATATAACAAATCTCCAATTTGCTTGTTGATATGTATCCTCTGTTAAATCACTTGATTTAAATATAGCCTTACCATCCTTGAATACCCATAATTGTGGATAGATTAATAAATCAACACCACCTAAGGCATCACCTTTATCCTTTAAGGCTTGTTTATTACTATCTAATGTATCCTCATCTGTCATATCTAATCCTTCAGCCCAAGATGATGAAAATAAATATACCTTTGAAATATCATAATCCTGTGCCCCTTGATTTACAGCTTGAATATTATCTAAAAATTCTGTTACAGATGTAGAACCATAATATACGTATGTATATTCACTAGAAGCTATTTTCTTTTTTAAATCACTCTCAGAAATCCAAGAGAAAACATTATCCTCAGCTAAAGCTGTTTGAGAACTTGTTTGTGCACTTGTAATTTCCTTATAAAGCTTAGTAGATTTTGATTCTATACTTAATAAACCAGTAGCTAATCCAACTAATGCAATAAATACAATTAAGATGATTAGTTCCTTTGTTATTCTGAATTTAGTTTTAACTTTTCTTCTTTTATTTGATCTTGCCATTTTATGACAACCTTTCTATTAATATCGACTTTATTAGTATATCATTTATTAATAAATATATCAACTATAATTTTTAATTATAACAATTAAAATTTCTTTTTTATCTATGATTTGCTAGAAAGAAAACCGCAAGCGTACCAGGTCCTGAGTGAGCACCAATTACAGGGCCAATTTCTCCAATAATAACATCAACAGGCTCATATACCTCTTTTATCTTATTAGAAAGCGCTAATGCCTCATCATAACAGTCACCATGTGAAATAAAAATAACCTGATCTAAATTTCTATCAATAGTTTTATCAAGCTGATTAACAAGCTCATTTATAGCATTTTTTCTTCCTATTTTTTTCATACGTGCAACTAAATGACCTTTATCATCAACATGTAGGACTGGATTAATTTTAAGTATTTTAGCAACAAAGGCTGATGCATTTGATAATCTTCCTCCACGCTTTAAAAAATCAATATCCCCTACTGTAAACCAGTGTGCTATATTATGAATAATAGAATTCAAATATTCATAATTTTCTTCTATGGTCATACCATCCTTTTTATTCATTGCTCCATAATAAGCAAACAATCCTTCACCCATTGATGCACATAATGAATCAATTATTAATATTTTTCTATTTTGATATTCTTCCTTTAATTGTTCAGTAGCTAATCTAACTGCATTGAATGAACCACTTAATCCTGAACTGAAAATCAAGGCTAATATATCATGACCTTCTTCTAAAAATCCTTTAAAATATTCATATACATATTCAGAATTTAATTGGCTAGTTGTAGCCATTTTTCCATTTCTTAATTCATTATAGAAATCCTTATTACTTATTTCTCTTCCATCTGGATAATTTAAGTATTCCTTTTGGCCAATTGTAAAATGCATTGGCATAACCTTCAAATCCCATTTTGAAACTAATTCCTCTGATAAATCAGTTGTAGAATCTGTTATAATTACATAACTCATTACTTTCTCTTCTTTCTGCGCCCTTGGCTTTGATAAATTTTTGATGCAACCTCATCTATTTTAGCCTGCATCTTCTTTTTATATCCTGGTGTAACCTTCTTTGGCTTTTGTACAAAGCTTTTTGCCTTTTTTTGAACGTCATTTATAGGCTTTTTACGATCCTGTCTTGTATTTCTTCCTTTAAAATCAACAAGCTCTCCATCCTTTATTACCTTATACTCTGGGACAATTCCTTTTTTAGATAAATTATCTAAATACACATTATCTAATTCATCATAAAAGCTATAAACTATTCCTGTATAATTCATTCGACCGGTTCTTCCACTTCTATGTACATAGAATTCGAAATCCTTAGGTATTTCATAATTAATTATATGACTTACTCCATCAATATCAATTCCTCTTGCTGCAAGATCTGATGCAACTATATATTGATATTTTAAAGCATTAGCTTCTGATAATAGCCTTTTTCTTTCTCTTGGTTGTAAATCACCATGGATTTCTCCAACCTTATAGCCATTTTCTCTTAAAAAATTAGCTACTTCTATAACGGTATTTTTCTTATTTGCAAATATTATACATAGGTATGGATTAATTACACTCATAAGATTTAAAAGCATTTCATTTCTGCTTCTATATTTTAAAGGTATCCATATATGCTTTATATCTAAATTATCCTGATTATTTATATTAATATACTCTGGTGAATCTAAATATTTCTTTACAAAAGGTAATATTTTTTCACTAATAGTAGCACTAAAAAACATCATTTTAGAATCCTTTAAAATAGCCGCAACTGCATCTAAATCCTCAGCATAACCGCTATCTAGAGCCATATCTACCTCATCTACAATATAATATGATGAAGTATATATTTTAAGAACATTAGTCTCAACAGCTAAATCCTTTATTTTACCTGGAGTTGCCACTACTATTTGCGGTTGATTAGATTTTAGTGATTCTATTTCTCTTTCTCGATCACTACCACCCGAATATAATTTTATTGAAATAGTATCAGGACTAAATGATGCAATATGCTGTGCTACCTTATATGTTTGCATAGCTAATTCCTTAGTTGGTGATACTATTACTGCTTGAACTATTTGCTTTGATTCATCAAGGTTATTAAATATAGGAATTAAAAAAGCATGAGTTTTTCCACTACCAGTTTTACTTCTAACAAGAAGGT
>JBJEFR010000088.1:0-5300 GCA_051874255.1 Anaeroplasmataceae bacterium | reverse complement strand
GTACAAAAAAAGGCGTTTGCTTTTTAATTTAAATATTAAAAATAAACACTACTTTCTTTGTGAATAATAGTTTGCCGACTCTATTCACAATCAGTATAGCATTTAAAATGTTAAGTGTCAATTTTTGATAGTTTACTTTAAAGAGTAATGTAAGTCCTACATTGCTCTTTGAAAATAATAATAATTCATGTATCTTAATTGTAAGCAAAAGAATTAACGATTTGCCTTTAGGGGTTCAGCCGATTTACTATTAATAATGTTGGATAATATAATTAATGGAATGAGGTGGAATAGCTGATTATCTACATGTATCTATTAATATATAAGTGGTAGTGTACTTAACACTAGGTGTTGACTAACCAAAAAATAGTTATGTTGTTCTAACTAAACAATATTATTGCTCTGCTCATGTAGTAATCAATTAATGCTAGATAATAGTAAACATTACATTGATTGAATCATTAATCTATTGTATCTTAGTTTTCTTCATTATTTTTATTTCCTTTCTTAATTAATTAGTTTTTGTTATAAATATAAATTACGTTTCTTATCTAAGGTACAATAGATTAATGGTTTAATTAATGTGGATGATTTTGTTAGTTTTACTAATTTTTCTAAAAAATTATTTTGTGTATTTTTAATAGAAAAATACTCCGTTGATTTAATGATTGTGAAATTAAATAGTTTGTAATTATTTGGATGTACTTTAGTAATTAATTCTATTAAATATATATATAGTATAAATGGACTGCTGATGTGGTTCATTTTTTTATAAAAAAAAGTACAAATATTATGAAAGGATTTTAAAAATGACAAAAAAAGAATTTAATTCAAAATTGAATCAAGTAAAAAAATCTTATCGTGATTTAATTAATTCATTAGAACTTTTAGATACTGATTATTCTTTTAGGATTGAATCTAAAATAAGATTACTTATTAGTTATTTAGAGGAATTTAAACTTACAATTAAAAATTATAATAAAGGTATGAAATCAAATAGAATTCTTCATATTTATTTTACTGAGAATTGTGATTCAAGTGGTAATTTTTATCATTTAATTGTTGATGAAGCTAATAAGGAATTTGATATTGATTCCGGTTCTCAATCTAATTGTATTGGAATTGAACATAAAAATGCTTTTAAGAATTATCGTGAGTTAAGGTCGTATGCTGTTTCTTTATTTGATAATGGTTATAAGAGAGTTTCTTTTTATGATTATTCACGTGGTCTTGTTAAGTAAATGAGGTGTATAATATGGGATATAAATTTAATGCTAGAAAATGGCTGATTAATCGTGTTGAGGATGTTTATGGACTTCAAAATAAAACTGATGATAATTATAGAAAATTTATTTATCAAATATTTTATAATGAAGAAATTAAACCTTATTTAAAAAGTGCTTCTTATAATAGTTTAACACCTAGTATTATTAGGATACTAATGGAATCTTGGTTCTTTAATTTATGTTTTTGTTCTCCTGTTATTGCTGTACCAATATGTTGTGAAGAGCTTGCAGTTGAATTATGTATTGATTGGATTTTAGGTGCTGATTATGGGAAATAAAATTAAATATAATTTTTTTAATGATGATTTTAAAAAGTATGTTTTTCATAAGTTTAAAAATGAAAAAGTATGGTATGTATTGATTTATGATTTTATAACTAGTGAGTATTATTATATGTCAAAAACTGCTACTTTTGATGAAGCTTATAATGAATTTTTAAAAACTAATAAAATTAATAAAAATTGTTATGTTGAGTTAATTTTTGCTCCTTTAAATAATGATTTTATTGATTATAATATTGTTTTTATGAGAAGATAATTTAATTTAGAGAATGTTAAAATTCTCTTTTTATTTTGCTATTAAATTAAAAAAATATGAAAGGATTGGTGTATATAAAATGGCAAAAACAAAATATTTAATTAAAAAATATTCAAAGGAAATATTAGAGGGAAGAGATTTAGAGGGAAATTATTTAACTGATGTTCAGTTAGCTTATAGAAGAGGTTTTTTAGAAGTAAAATGTAAATCTACTAGTTGGGAGCAGTTATATAATAAATATTTAAATGCTCGTAGTGAAACACAAAAATCATATTTTAGTGGTGCTTTAGCTCGTTATAAATCATATATTAAGGCTATGAATAATCTTTTTAATAATAATAGTGTAAAGGTTTCACAACCGGTATCTGTTCCTAATTATGCTCCTCGTAGATTTAATGATGACCCTTATTTTAATGAATTTTAGTTAGGTGTTATTTATGAGATATGATTTAAAAATATATCAAAGTGAAAATGGTAAAAATTATAATCTAGTTAATGAGTTTAATGATACGAATCCTTTAAATGTTTTAAGGGTATATTCTAAAGCTTTAAAAGAATATTGCTTTAGAAAAGAATATTTTCATTTAAAAAATGCTCGTTATACTAGAATACCTTATACTAATATTGAAAAAATTACAATAGTTTATTTTAATTGTAATTTATATTTTAAATATGAATATCGTTTTGAAGATATTGATAATATACATTAAAGGAAGTGAAAAATAATGGGAGTTTTAAAAAAGAAAACAAAGGTTGCTCCTAGAGTTCTTTATATGAAAAATGGTAAGATTGCTCTTGAATTTACGTATGAGGAATATAAAGCTTTAAAAGATACTTTAAATTTAACATATTATGATTTAGAGAATGATGAACTTGCTTTAAAAGGTCAATCTTCTTATAATTTTTGGAAAACACGTGCAAATACTGATTTTGAAAAAGAAATGTTGAATGATTCAAAAAAAGATATTAAGAGAAGTATTTTATTAAGAGGTATTGATGATACTACACCTTTTGTTTATTCAAATAATGATATTTCAGTTTATAGTGATACTCCTAGTATAAAAGCTTATGCCCGTTCAATTAATAAAGGTAATTTATTAGATAATTCTTTATTTGATTTATCTACTAATTTACCACGTGATTTTGAAACTTTTGAGAAGCAATATAAAAAGAAATATCCTTATTCTACTTATCAAGAGGTTATTAATGCTTATAAAAAAAGAGCTAAATTTGGAAAGTAGGTGTTTTAAATGTTGCAGTTAAAATATAAGATTGGTACTTGTAAATTTTATAGTAGTCGTTCTAAAAAATGGGAAAAAGCAGATGTATATACATGTAATGCATTGATTGCATGTGTTGATAAGGATTTTAATTTAGTTGCTTTTTTTGGTGATTTAGAACATTTAAAACGTTGTTTAGGTCTAAGAAATGGTTATGATAATTGTTTAATTGGTTGGCTTGACGATTTTGAATTAAAAGGTGGTATTAAAACTACTTATGGTACTAGAATTGAAACTATTGTATCTAATTTAAATCGTAGTGGAATAAAAGCTATTACATATTGATTAGGTGATATTATTATGGATGATGAAGTAATATTTGTTGAGGGTATCCCCTTAACTTTAAAGCAATTAAATTATTATGTAAAAGAAAAAAGAATAATTATTGTTTCTTCTAAGAAATTAAATAAAGAAATAAATAAATATAAGGATAGAATTGAGGCTCTTGAAAAGGAAAACTTACTTTTAAGGACTTTTAATATGCTTTAATTAAGATTTAAGAATATGAGGTAAATAAAAATATGGAAAATTTAAATGAAATTAAAAATAATAATATAAATAATGATAATGGAAAGGTTAAAAAGGTGAATAAAATGAATGAATTAAATAAGGTTGAAAATGGAAATTCTAAGGAAGCATTAAAGGTTGTAAAATTAAATGGTCTTGATAAGTTTGAATCATTAATTAATTTTGAAGCAACTGATAGCGATTATCTTCAAAAACCATTTAATGAAATGGATGAAAAAGATTTATCTAAAGTTAGATTATGTCGTGCAAAGGTTCTTGATGAAAGTTATCCTACTAAGAATGGTAAGGTTAGTAAATTTACTGCATATGTTGAAATTGCTCCTCATAGTTGCTTTGTATCTAAGATACTTGATGACAATGAATTAAGATTAATTCAATTAAATCAACCGGACTTAATAAATGCTAAGGATTTATATGTACCGGTAAAATTGTATGCTTTTAAGACTAAAGATAATAGATACGCTTATAAGTATGTTGCTTGTTTAACAAATGGTGTATATATTGGTAATGGAAATGATAGAAATGGAAAACCAAATGGATATTTTAATTCTAAAGAATTAACATTATTAGTATCATATAATGCAACACATGAAGATAAGGTTGTTATGCCTTATATCAGCATTGAAAAAGCAAAGTCAATGGAAATAGATGTTGTTAGCAATCCTTTTGAAGATTAATAAATTTAAAGAGGGGTTAAAATCCCTCTTTTTTGAGTTTTAGGTGGTGATTAAAATTAAGAAAATTAAATCACTTTTATTTATTTTTATATGTTTAATGTGTTCAATATTTGTTTTATCATTTGGTAAGAATATATATGGTGCTACTACAATTAGTAGTTCTTCTTATTCTAATTGTCGACAAACTATATCACTTACAAAGGGTAATAAATATACATTTAATGGTAGTTATACTTTTAAAAACGAATCTAAAAGTAGTGTTAGTGGTACTATAAGTAAAACATTAACATTGACTACCGGTTATAATACATTAGCAGTATATAGTTATACTGATAATTATACTTATTATTTTTATTTGTTATATAAAACAAGTACAACTTATCAAATTTATTTTGAATTTGAAGATTATAATGATTCAACTGATGAGTCTACATATACTGATTATACTTCATATTCATCTAGTTATGGTTTACAATCATTTAGTTTAACATATAGCTTAGTAGATTCGACTCCACCTACTATAAGTGGAGCTACAAATGGAAGTAAGTACACTAGTGATAGGACTATAACGTATAGTGATAATGTTGGTGTATCAACTGCATATTATAAAGTAAATAGTGGTAGTTCAGTTAATTTTAGTAGTGGTACAACAATTAGTGCAGAGGGTACTATATATGTGTATGTAGCTGATTCTAATGGAAATAGTGCTTCGATAACTTATTATGTAGATAAAACAAAACCTACTATTAGTGGAGCTACAAATGGAAGTAAGTACACTAGTAATAGGACTATAACATATAGTGATAGTAATGGTGTATCAACTGCGTATTATACAATTAATGGTGGTAGTCAAGTTAGCTTTAGTAGTGGTACTACTATAAATGGTGAGGGTACTATATATGTGTATGTTGTTGATTCCTATGGAAATAGTAATTCAATAACTTATTATGTAGATAAAACAAAACCTACTATTAGTGGAGCTACAAATGGAA
>JBJEFR010000087.1:0-25471 GCA_051874255.1 Anaeroplasmataceae bacterium | reverse complement strand
AAGCGGAGCATAAAATTAAAAATGCAGAGGCAGAAATTGAACAAGAGGTTCAAAAGAAAAATGCTGAAATTCATCAACAAATAGTTGATATAGCTATGATGGCAGCACAGCAAATACTTGGGCATGAAATTGATCAAGATAAATATCTCGATTTAGTTAATGAAATTATTGAGGGGGCTAGATAATAGTGATAGCCTTAGAATATGCAAAGTCATTATTTGAATTAGCTTCAATAAGTACGATTAATCAAATAGATGAGGAATTAGCAATTATTTGTCAGGCATTAGAGGATAATCCTGATGCTATGAAGATATTTACATATCCTAATATTTCATCAAAAAATAAAAAAGAAATAGTAAATAAAATTACAGTTAATTGTAATGAGCTTCTTATTCGATTTTTATATGTATTAGTTGATAATGATAGATTTTCAAATATTCAAGAAATCAAAGATGAGTTTCATAAATTAGTAATTAATCAAGCCTCTGTTATTGAGGTTGTGGTTACAAGTGCTAAAGAATTAACTGAGGAACAAATGAAAAAAATTAAATCTGTGCTTTTGGATAGATTTAATGGTAAAGAAATAAAAATAAATAATATAGTAGATGCAAATGTAATAGGTGGATTTAAAGCTGTAGCGTTAGGTGAACAAATTGATCTAACAATTAAAAATAAGCTAGATACACTAAAGGCATCACTATAGGAGAGGAAAGAATATGAGTAAAATTAACTTATCTGAAATCTCTAGTTTAATTAAACAACAAATCGAATCATATAAGGATGATATTAAAACTGAAACTATAGGTACTGTAGTAGAGGTTGGAGATGGTATTGCAATTGTACATGGTTTAGATAAAGCTATGCAAAGTGAATTACTTATTTTCCCTAATGATGTTTACGGAATGGTTCAAAATCTTGAAACTGATTCTGTAGGTGTAATTTTACTAGGAGATTCTTCACTTGTTCGTGAAGGAGACACTGTTAAGTGTACAGGAAGAATTCTTGAAATTCCTGTAGGTGAAAATTTTATAGGTAGAGTTATTAATCCTCTAGGACAACCACTTGACGGAGCAGGAGCTATTAAGGCAAAGACTACAAGACCTATTGAACAAAAGGCAACAGGTGTTATGGAACGTCAAAGTGTTAATGTACCATTACAAACTGGTATTAAGGTTTTGGATGCTCTAGTACCAATTGGTAGAGGACAACGTGAGCTTATTATAGGTGACCGTCAAACTGGAAAGACAAGTATTGCCGTTGATACAATTATTAACCAAAAGGGAAAAGATGTAATTTGTATTTATGTTGCAATTGGACAAAAGGAATCAACTGTTGCTTCAATATATGAAACATTAAAGAATTATGGAGCAATGGATTATTCAATTATTGTTAATGCTTCAGCATCTAATCCAGGACCATTATTATATTTAGCACCATATTCAGGTGTTTCAATGGCTGAATATTTTATGTATCAAGGAAAAGATGTATTGATTGTTTATGATGATCTTTCAAAACATGCGGTAGCATATCGTGAGCTATCACTTCTATTACATAGACCACCAGGACGTGAAGCATATCCTGGAGATGTATTCTATTTACATTCAAGACTACTAGAGCGTGCTGCACGTTTAAGTAACGAGCTTGGTGGAGGAAGTATTACAGCACTTCCTATCATTGAAACTCAAGCAGGGGATATTTCAGCATATATTCCAACAAATGTTATTTCAATTACTGATGGACAAATATTCCTTCAATCAGATTATTTCTATAAAGGAATTCGTCCAGCTATAAATGCTGGTTTATCAGTTAGCCGTGTTGGTGGTGCTGCTCAAACTAAGGCTATTAAAAAGGTTTCAGGAACTTTAAGACTTGATCTTGCATCATTCCGTGAGCTTGAATCATTTGCTCAGTTCGGATCTGATATTGATGCATCAACAAAGGCTCGTCTAGAACGTGGACAACGTACTGTTGAAATCTTAAAGCAAGGATTACATGAAACAATTTCTTTTGAAAAGGAAGCTGTAATATTATATTGTTTAACAAAGGGTCATTTAGATAGTATAGAGCTTCAAGATATATTAAAATTTGAGCGTGAGCTTTATCGTCAAATGGATATTACAGAGGAAGGAAAAGAAATTGCAAGCTATATTATAGCTAATAAGGTTCTTCCTGAGGATTCAGTATTAGACGGATTCATAAAAAATACTAAGAAGCTTTTTGCGTAAGGGAAGTGAATATATATGGCAAATTCCCTACGTGAAGTTAAAAATAGAATTGAATCTACTAAAAAAACAGCACAAATAACAAAGGCCATGTATATGGTTTCTCAATCAAAGGTTAAACGTGCTGAAAAAACATATAAAGATTATCAATCATTTATGAAAAGCATCTCAGATATGACCTTCTCTATTGTTTCAAAGGCTTCTGAGGATTATAAGCATGAGCTTTTAAAAACAAGAGAGATTAAAAAGACTTGTTATTTAATAGTATCATCTGATAGAGGACTTGCTGGTGCTTATAACAATGGTCTATTTAAGTATTTAGATAATTTGATAAGTGAGAATCATAAATCTAATGATGAATTTATATGTGCATCAGTTGGTAAAAGAGGATTTAGTTTTCTTAAGCGACGTGGATATAATTTAGTTAAGGATGAAATAACTTATATTAGAGATGATTTGATGTTTATGGATATTGTTCCATTAGCTAATGAAATCATTAAATTATATCTTGAAGGTGCTATTGATAAGCTAGTTATTATTTATAATCATTATGTTAATAGCTTAACTCAAGAAATAGTATCCCAAACATTATTACCAATTGGTAAAATAGATGGTGAAGAAATAAAAGTTGATTATATATATGAAAGTGGTATAGAAAATACTCTAAATCAAATTCTACCAATGTATATTCAAGATGTAATATATGGAATTATTTTAGATGCAAAAACATCAGAGCATTGTGCTAGAGTTAATTCAATGAGAAGTGCTACTGATAATGCAACTGAAGTAATTGATAAATTACAAGTATTATATAATAGAGCCCGCCAAGAGGTTATCACTAATGAACTTATTGATATTATTGGTGGAGCAAATGCGATAGGAGGTAATGAATAGTGTACGGTAAGATTGTTGAAGTTCAAGGACCTGTTGTTGATGTTAAATTCGAAGAAGACCTTCCGGCTATTAATGATGCACTAAAGGTTGAAATTGAAGCTAAGAATAACGGAGGAGTTGCAATTAATTTAACTCTTGAGGTTGCCCTACATGTTGGTAACAAGGTTGTAAGATGTATCGCAATGGACTCTACTGATGGACTTGTACGTGGAATGCCTGTACTTGCGACAGGTGCTCCAATTTCAGTTCCGGTAGGAAAGGAAACATTAGGAAGAATATTTAATGTATTAGGAAACACTATTGATGGTGGAGAAAATTTAGATAAGGTAAAGCATAATCCTATTCATAGACCAGCTCCAAAGCTAGAGGAGCTTTCTAGCAATGTAGAAATTCTTGAAACTGGTATTAAGGTTATTGACTTATTAGCTCCATATATTAAAGGTGGAAAAATTGGATTATTTGGTGGAGCTGGAGTAGGTAAAACCGTTTTAATTCAAGAATTAATCCACAATGTAGCTCAAGAGCACGGAGGTATTTCAGTATTTACAGGTGTTGGAGAGCGTACAAGAGAAGGAAATGATTTATATTTTGAAATGAAGGAGTCTGGAGTTATTTCTAAGACTGCCATGGTGTTTGGTCAAATGAATGAACCACCTGGAGCACGTATGAGAGTTGCTTTAAGTGGACTTACAATGGCTGAGTATTTCCGTGACCAAGAGCACCAAGATGTATTATTATTTATTGATAATATTTTCCGTTTTACACAAGCAGGATCTGAGGTATCAGCCCTATTAGGACGTATGCCTTCAGCGGTTGGATACCAACCTACACTTGCAACTGAGATGGGTAAATTACAAGAGCGTATTACATCAACAAAGGATGGATCAATTACATCAATTCAGGCTGTATATGTTCCAGCTGATGACTATACTGACCCAGCTCCAGCAACAACATTTGCGCATCTAGATGCTACTACAAATCTTTCTCGTAAGCTTACTGAGGAAGGTATTTACCCAGCTGTTGACCCTCTTGCATCAACATCAAGAGCGTTATCACCTGAGGTTGTAGGAGAAGAACATTATGAGGTAGCTCGTCGTGTTCAACAATTAATTCAAAGATATAACGAACTATTAGATATTATTGCCATTTTAGGTATGGATGAATTATCAGAGGAGGATAAGTTAGTAGTATTACGTGCTCGTCGTGTTCGTTTGTTCTTATCACAAAATATGTTTATTGGTGGACAATTTACAGGTATACCAGGTTCATTTGTTCCAGTTAAGGAAACTATAAGAGGATTTAAAGAAATTCTTGATGGTCTTCATGATGATCTTCCTGAAGAAGCTTTCCGTTTAGTTGGTACAATTGATGATGCTATTGAAAAGGGTAAGAAAATCCTTGAACAAGCAAACAATGCAAAATCTGCTTAATATAGGTAAATAATTATGATGAAATTATTAGTTTCAACCCACCAAGGAAAGCTTTATGATGAAGAACTAGATTATGTAGTTGTCCATACTGAAGACAATGAATTTGCATTAATGAAGGATCATATTCCTTTAGTATGCGTAATTCAATATGGATATATTAAGATGGTAAGAGATTCTGATGTTTTCTTTGTTGCTATAACAAATGGAGTTTTAGAGTATAAGTATAATGTTATTACTGTTATTGCTCAAGAAGCACATATTGGTAAGAATGAAGAAAGCGCAAGAGCTCATCTTAATGAATTACGAGCTGAAAGACTTGAACTTAATCGTAAGGAATCAGCTGATTTTACAAAACAAGAAACAGACCTTCTTGAAAACTTAAAAAATGCAAAGGCTGGTAGATTATAAAAATAGGATTCACATATTTATGTGAACCCTTTTTTTCAAATGGAGGAATTATGATAGAAGGAATTATATATGCTATTATTTTAGTGTTTTTCTTTATTATGATATATAGGTGTTTAAATGCCCTTAATTTAGGACATCTTTTTAAACAAGGTCGTGTATTTGAAATAAGATTTATGTTTGTTATAATATCCTTAATACTTTCATATCTTATGTGTGAATTAATTAACAAGTTTTTATCTTTTGCGGGTATATCTTTATAATAAATGTATAAAACCATATAGTTTGTAAAATAATAAACTTGAGGTGATACAAATGAAAGATAAAATCCTAAATTTTATAAAGGATAAAAGAGAATTAATTATCTTTACATTCATTATTATTGCTATATTTGGCTCTGTAATAGCCATTGCTAGTATTGCTTTAAAGGATAGTAAAACAGTACCAACTATTGTTCCGGAAAATCCACCTTCTGAGGATCCACCTGAGGATTTTCCTATAACATATAAAATGTTATGTCCGGTTGAGGGTGACTATTTAATAGTAAGAACATTTTATGATATGAGCTATGATACAGTAGTTTTAGAAAGTGCTTTTATTGAAACCGATACAACAATGAAGGAATCTAAGGGTGTATCATATAGTGGTGTTAATAATGAATCATTGAATGTAGTAACTGTTTTACCAGGAAAAGTAATTGATATTGATGAGACAGAGCTTTATGGCAATGTAGTTACAATAGAACATAGTGACTCGATTATTAGTAGATATAGATCACTGTCTAGTGTTAGTGTTAACATAGGTGATGAATTACAAGAAAATGAAGTGATAGGTATAACAGGGGAATCATTATATGATACTCTTGCTAAGAATCATGTTCATGTGGAGCTACTAAGCAATGGTAATTATATTGATATTACTAAAACAATTGGTAAAGAAGCTAGTGAAGTAGCAAGTATGAAATAGAAAGGTATGAAACCTTTCTATTTTTTTGTATAAAATAAATATATCCCCCATAAAATAGTTATGAGGGGATATAATGAAAAAAGAAATTATAAATAGAGTTTTAAATATGGCAGACCTTATATTAAAAAAGCATTCAACTATAAGAGATGTTGCATCCTGTGTAGGATATTCAAAATCCACTGTACATAAAGATTTAAGTGAAAAATTAAAATATATCGATTACGAAAAATATGAGCTTGTCCAAGAGCTACTTATATATAATAAAAATGTTAGACATATAAGAGGTGGAGAGTCAACAAAGGCTAAATATTACAAATAGGTACCTCAATATCAAAGGTATCACCTTCTTTTATTAGAGCTGTGCCTTTTGTTACATTATTTAAATATTCAGTTAATTCTTTAAGCTTATCTGGTTCAATTCCTAATATAATAAGTACATCATTTGTAAATAATGTGTCAAGAATATGGTATTTATTTATATTAGAAAGAATAGCATTATATGAAGAATAATCAATACGTATTTCTATTTTTTTAAGTAGTAGTGTATCATAAATCTTAGCCTTTTTTATTACTTCGCTTGTTGATTCACTATAAGCTCTTACAAGTCCACCAGCTCCAAGTAAAATTCCACCAAAATATCGAGTTACAATACATAGTATGTTAGTAAGCTCTTGCTTTTTTAAAACATCAAGAATCGGTGCACCTGCGGTTTTACTTGGCTCACCATCATCGCTACATTTTTGAATATTAGCATCTTCACCAAGTATATAGGCATAACAATTATGAGTAGCATCATAATATTTCTTTTTTGTTAAAGCTAAAACTTCGTTTATCTCATCTATACTATTTACTCTAAAAATTTGAGCTATAAAACGAGATTTATTTATTATTATTTCATTTGAATAGGTTTCTTTAATTTTTTTCAAGGTAAATCACCAAAATAATTATATCACACATTATTTGAAAAAATATTATTAATAATGTTATAATAGCTTAGGTATATCTTGGTGGTGATTATTTTGAACGTATTAACTAAGGCAAAAAAAATATTAAAAAAATTAAATGAATGCGGATATGAAGCATATATAGTCGGTGGATATGTAAGAGATATGCTTCTAAATATTGATTCTAATGATATAGATATCACAACCAATGCCCTACCAAATGAAATAGAAAAGGTTTTTAATGTTAGTAGAAATGGAATAGATTATAATAGTGTTACTATAATAGATGGTAGTGATTCTTTTGAAATAACCACCTTTAGAAAGGATGTTTTATATAAAGATCATAGACATCCTATAGTAGAATTGGTAGATAATATAGATGAAGATTTAAAAAGAAGAGATTTTACAATAAATGCTTTAGCTATGGATTATAACAATAATATTATTGATAATTATGAGGGAATAAAGGATTTAGAAAATAAAATTATTAGAACTATAGATGATCCTAATAAAAGATTTGATGAGGACGCATTAAGAATATTAAGAGGATTTTATTTAGTAAGCAAGCTTGAATTTTCCTTTGACAGCAAAACCTATAGTGCTATTAAAAAGAATGCTTATCTTTTAGACAATTTATCAACATTTAGAATAATATCTGAAATGAAAAAAATAGTTAGCAATAATAAAACTAATAATGTATTTAAATTAATTAAAGAAACAGAATGTATATATCATTTAAAATCATTATCAAAGGGGATAAATTATTTATTAGATAATAATGAGATAATTAGAAGTAAAACCTTATTTTTCTCATTATGCTTCTACCTAAATGGTGAATATGATGAATCATATGAGTTTACTAAACAAGAAAAAAGAAAAATCAAAGAAGTTATAGCATTATCAATGAAGAATATCGATAAATATGATATTATTAATTATGAATATGAAATAGTATCATATGCAAATGAGCTAAGAAGAATATTAAAACAAGATTATATAACAGATTTTAACAATTTATATGATAACCTAGCTATTCATAGTATTAAGGATATAAGTATTACAGCTATAGAGCTAGCTACAGAATTAAACAAGGAACCAGGAGAATGGATTAATTTCTATTTTATTGAAATAGCTAAGGCAATAATAGATAAAAAAATAAATAATAATAGAACTGAAATTATTAATTATGCTAAGAAAGAAGTGTTTATATGGAAGAAATAGTAAAAAGAACCCTATTTGTTAAGGTTGAACAAATAATGATATCTAGTAATATGATTAACGCATTGTGTAGTGTTGCAAATGAGGATATGAAATACAATTTTAAAATAGAAATAGAAAAGGGTAAGGACATTTATCTAAATTGTATTTATGAGATGACTATAGCTAGTCATAGTAATTCTGATAGAAATAGTGGATATATATTAGAATATAGATCAGTAAATGATATAGAGGATATAAAACATCGTAATGATATATATAGATCATTTATGAAAAGTGCTCCAATTAATTATGAGGAGCTTAAAAGTAGAATAGAATCTTATATTGAAAGAATAGATAATCCTATTTTATCAACTATTACAAAGGAATTAATTACAACATACCAGTATGATTTTTATTTATATCCTGCAGCATCAAAGCTTCACCATGCATATGTTGGTGGGCTTGCGTATCATACACTTGGTATGCTCGATTTAGTAGATGGAATAGCTAATAATTATCCATATATTGATAAAAATTATATGTATTCAGGAATAATATTACATGATATAGGAAAGGTTATTGAATTTACAGGAGTACAAAATACTGAGTATGCCTTAGAGGGGCAATTATTAGGACATTTATTAATTGGATGTAATTGCATTAATGATGTGGCAAGAAAGTATGGATATGAAAATAGTGAAGAAGTATTATTACTTGAGCATATGATAGCTTCTCACCATGGACAACCAATATATGGAGCTATAAAGAAACCAGTTACCCCAGAAGCAGCATTACTTTGGTATATTGATACAATAGATTCTAAATTTAGAGTATTAGGTGAGGACTTAGAAAAAACAAAGCCTGGTGAATTTACAGAACCGGTTTCTGTTTTTGATAGAACTAAATTTTATAAAAAAAAATAAAACCACTATAATGTGGTTTTTTTTATACTAACCATGCAGCTCCAATAATAACAAGAAGAATAAATAAAACAAGTATTAGTGCATATCCATATTCATTTTGATTTGAACAGTTATTTTGTCCCAAAATAAATCCCTCCTTATCTCTCACTTTAGTATATTTCATTAATTTATATTTTGCGAATACTAAAAGCCCAAAAAGATGGAATTATGTGATATTATAGAAAATATTATATAAAAACTTTTATTTATTGATTTTTAACCAAGATAATGATATTATATATAATGCGTGAAAAGATGGATTTTAATAAAAAGGAGACTTTTTTATGAATAAAAAAACAAATTTAAAAAGAATTGCGCTTGCAGTTTTATCTCTAGCATCAGTATTATCGCTAGCTTCATGTAAGGAAACAAAAACAACATCTATTAAAACAAATGATGTATATGCATCTACAACTTTAAATGGTAAAACATATACATTAACTAATGGAGAATTATGGAACGAATTAAAATGGGATAGTTCTGAAATTATCTCTGATAAGATTAATGAGATTGTTTTAGAGGATTTTAAAAATGAAGTACTAGACTCTATAAAAGTATTTAAAGGAGATACAACAGATGCTTCTGTTGAAACTCAAAAAAGGTATTTTGATTATA
Source organism: Anaeroplasmataceae bacterium (assembly GCA_051874255.1). GTDB lineage: Bacteria > Bacillota_I > Bacilli_A > Acholeplasmatales > Anaeroplasmataceae > UBA3206. The sequence continues at coordinate 15,833 of JBJEFR010000087.1, read as the reverse complement.
TGGAGCAACAAGCATTTTCAAGTATTTTTGGTACAGATTCTTATGATAACCTAGCAAATTTATCTGAGAAAACTAAAAATAAGAATGTTTTAACATATATAGATACTGCATATGTAGAGGATGGAAAGGTTATAGATGCATCAACTCTTGATGAAACATATCTATTAACTAATGCTAAGGTATTATTTACTGATACATCATTAGAAACAACATATTATCTATATAACTTTTATGAGGATTTTGCAGATACTTGCGCTCAAAGAGCATTAGCATTCGATTATTTAGATGATTATATTGTTGATTATAATGCAAAAAGAGATGAAGATAATTATTATTATACAGATGCAGATATTATTCAATATCATAGCGAAAATTATCAATATGCTGAAGATAGACAAGCAATTATTATAAGATTTACTAATACAGATGAAATCGCGTCAACATTAAAAGCATTTGGTGTTAAGACATATAATGATTCATTCTATTTTATTCCACAAGGAAGCAAAACAAATACTGAATATTCAAAATATTATGATGATTTTGATGTATCAAAGGCTGCTAATTCTGAAAAGTGCTTTAATATTATGGCAATTGGTGGAGAAAGTGCAATATTTGAATTCTATTTAGCAATGTATAATTATATTTATACATATAGAGATGCATTACCACTTGAGTATGATGTAAGAGCTGATTTAACAACAAATAAAAGAAGTATTACAGAGTCAATCATTGTAAAATATATAAAGAATGATTCAACAATTGATCCAAGTGATGTTGTTGCAACATGGTCAGATTTAGATAAGGAAAGAGTAAATTATACTCAAGAAGATTTAAATGATATTGATGCTGATTTTAAGTTCTACGTAAGCAAGAAGTTAAAGGTAGATGCAAACTACGTTAGTGGTGAAAGTCGTTATTCTATTTCAGGGCAATCTTATGATGATCATTATTATATGGTATTTAAGATTAGTGAGAATTCTTTAAGAAGCGAGTATGTTTTACTTGATGATATAGATGATACAACTATTCCTGAATCAAAAAGTGAATATAAACAAAAACTTATTGAGGAAATGATGTGGGATGAATTAACTGATTCATACATAAGCAATGCGCTTGGTGAAAAAATTGACACTGTTAAAACATATATTTTTGAACCAGAAGTTGAAATTGCTTATTCAGCAGTAAATACTTCATATTCAAAAACACATAAAAATGCTCCTTCTAGTGATACATTATTTACTCTTAAATATAATGGTAAGAAGATGAATGTTACTATTAGTGAGGTATTTGAAAAATTAGTTTTAAAGAGTGGTGTAACAACTACAATTGATTTATTAAGTAAAAAGGTAATAAAAGATACTCCTGAGTATGCTGATACAAACAAGAATAGAAAAGATTATGAAACTACAATTGAATTATTATTAGCTTATTTTGCTAATGGTCAATTAAGCTCATATCCTTCTTCACTTGGAAAATATAATTTCTTAATGTTATATTTCCATAGCTCAGATATAGATGATATTATTGATAACTATTATCGTGTAAATGAAGCTTCAAATAAGATACTTACTGATTTTGGTAATAATGATAAATTCTATGATCTTGTTATGAAGTATTCAGAGGCATCATATGAAAAGCATTATACAGCTACAGCTTCTAATTTATTAGTATATGTAGATATGGATGAGGACGGTAAACCAGATAAGGATTTTGATTGGACTAAGGTGGTTCCTACAAGCCCAACAAAGACATATCAAGAATTAGCTGTTGAATTAGTTCAATATATGATTACTCGTATGAAGAATTCAAAGGATACACAATTATCAGCTTTAAATACAATGGTTAGTGAGTATACAAGCTGTCAAAGATTTACAAATGGTATTGATGTATATGACCCTGACAATAATTTAGGTGTTGATGATTATGATCCAACAGAGCCAGAAACAATTTGGGCTGAATATAAGAGAGCAGGATTATATGTAGAGGTTACTGAATATAGTGATGTAACAAATTCAACTGCAGAAGCAGAATCTACAGATGGTTCTTGTCCAGTAGAAATTAAGAATAAGATTAAAGAATTATATAATAGTGTAAAATATAATAATCAATTCCCTGGTGAATATGTTGATTCATCAAGCTATGAAGGTGCATCAGCAACAGGTTGGCAAACAACAAGTGGATTTAGTATGGTTATTTTATCATCAGCTACATCTAAAAATTCAGCTAAATTTGAAAGTAAAGATGATGTTAATGGAATATATACAAATATTTCAGTAATTTATGATGATAATAAGCTAATAATTTCTAATATTTATAATGAAAATGATACTGCAACTAAGGAACAAATCCAATTATTCGTATATGAATATTTAAAGAATCAAGAAAGTACAATGTTCCCAACATCTGTTCAATCATATTTTACAGATTATGTTCAACCGGTATATGAAAAGTATGTTGATTCATCAACTCAAAGAGAGTTATTATTTATTAAGCTATTAGGTTCAAATATTACCTTTGGTGATGAGTCAAATACAACAAGATTAAATAAGATTAGAGAAATTAATCAAAGAATTTCAGATGAATATTTAGAGGACACTGATGATGCATTTAATTTTGCAGGTTGGTGGGACGAAATATTAAAATTAAAGGATTAATAGGAGGAAGAGAAATATGAAAAAGAAAATTATTTCAGTTGGCTTTGCTGTTGCCGTATTATTAACTCTTGCTTCTTGTAAGGAGACTGCGGTTAATACAGTAGTCCCTTACGGATCTTTATCAGATAGCAAAGTATATGCTAATATTGGTACTACTAGCCAAATATCTGAGAAAAAGCTATACGATTTAATGAAAAGAGATGGATATAGTAAGATGCTTGAGAGTCTAAAATTAGACTTATTTAAGGATATTATGGAAAATAAGGACTATTTTGATTACTCAAAAGAGGAAGATAGATATAAGATTAATTCAAGTCTTGTTAGTGCTATTTACGGAGTATCTTCATATGATTCATTTAAAGAAATGAAGAATAAAGATAAAACAACAGCTATTAATAAATATGTAGATAATTTATTTAAAAATGGTACAAAAAAAGAAGATGGAACTTATTTTACAGTAAGTGATATTGAAGCTATTACTATAACTGAAGCTAAATATGAAGGTGAATCTGTTTTTGAAGCTACCTTCCCTAAAGAGTTATATAAAAGCTATATTTATGATATTGCGATGGATAAATATGCCATTGCTAATATAAAGGATCCAAACTCTGAATATTATTATAAAAATGAATATGTAAAGGGTGAAGGAAAGAATAGCTATTATATTACTGATAATGATGTTCGTGATTATTATTATACAACATATAAGAATTATAAGGATTATCAAGGAATTGTTATTAAATTTGCTAGTGAGGCTCAAGCTATAGCTACTATGGAGTCAGTAAACGGAAGTACAACTATTGCTCCAGAAAATGCTTTACAAACATATTTAAGTATTTATAACCAAAGATATGTTACAAGAAATCATCTATCATTAGATAATTATTTAGATGATGATAATGTTAATTTAAGAATTACTCCAGATAAAAATGATTTCACTTCTATTTCAAGTAATTTAGAGGACTTCTTTAAAGATATGGAAAATGGTGAGTATTTATCAACTTATTATAATATTGGTGGTTCTTATTATTTAATATATCGTATCTCAGGAAGCGATGTTGTTGAATGGGAAAATCTAGATGATGCACAAAAGGCTCCAGGTACTAATGAGAAAACTATTTATGATAAGGTTTTAGATATTTTAATAAAAAAGAAGAATCTTACATCTTTAAAGAGTAAGCTAGAGTCTGAAAGATATGAGGAGATTGCAGAGAATGGTCTAGTTATTTATGATCCAGTTTACTCATATTTATATGATCAAGATAGAGAAGAGTATGAAATAAATAATAAGTCAAGTGAAACATTGATTTATGAATTTGAATATAATTCAACAAAATTCAGCTTATCAGTTGATGATTTCTATCCAATATTAGAAGCACAATATGGTATGGATACTGCGATTGATTATTTATCAAATCAATATTATTTAAGTCTTGATAAAATGGTTGAAAAAATTGATGAAGATGATGTTACAACATATAGATCTAATCTAAATGAAGAGATTAAGCAATTTAATAAAGGTAAGAAGGATTACAATAAGAATATTGGTGTTGAAACATATTTACAATTAACATATTCTATGAGTAATGTTGATGATATTGTTAGTGATTATAAGGCGTCTTTAGTAGAGGCAAAAGCATTATCATATTATGGAAATCATGCTTCTTCAGCTGATAATACATTATTTGATACTAATTCAACCTTATTTAAGAATTTTGAGACTATTTATAAGGAAATTTATGAAAAATTCTTCTCAGCTACAATTTCTCATATTCTAATTGGTATTGATGAGGATGGTAGTGGTAGCTATAGTGATCCAGATATATATAGAGCTAATCTAGCAAGTGATGAGCTTCGTAATAAATTTGATGAAACTATTATTAATTTAGCTAATGCAATAATTAGTGAAGTAAATGTTTTAAAGGTTTCAAAGGATATTAAGGATGCATTAACATATATTGTTACAGCATATGATAATAATTATAAGATTGCAAGCCTATCATATAAAGAAGGAAGAGAAATCACTTGGTATGACTTGAAAAATGAATTCCCTATTGCATTAAAGGCTGAGGATTTAGGTGAAATAAATAATTCAAATGCATCAAATTATGTTTCTGAATTTTCAGTTGCTGCTAGAGATTTATATAATAAAGTAAAAGATGGTACTATTAAGGAATCAGATGTTGAGGATAAAGGAGTACTTCAATTTAGTACAGATATCTCAACAACAGAGGATTTATGTAAGACTGTATATGGATTCCATATTTTAAATATATATGAAATTGGAGATCAGAAAACAGCTCAGTTCCTAAAAGAAAATGATAGTGTTGATGACGATCGTGAAGATGAAGGATATAAAACATATGAGCACCTACCTATTGTGGTAGAACCAGATAGTGACGATGATGACGATGAACCAGATTTAACATTATATGCAGATAGCTATAGTGAAAATGATTATGCATCAACAAGTCAATTATTCATGTATTTCTATGAATATGTAAACTCAGGATCTGCTAGCTCTTTAAAATCATCATGTAAGACAGCTATTTCTGAAATTTTTGATGGAATAATTTCAAATTATACATCAGATTCATTTAAAGAGTGGCGTATGATTAAGCAAATGAATATAACATTTGCTGGTGATACTGATAATACTAAGATTAATTGGTATGTATCTAATCTAGAAAAAGATTTAGTTGGATATGATTATACTGAATTCACTTTATATACAGATTGGATTGATTCAGAAAAGTTTGATTGGACAATTGACTTTACTAAGTAAAATAAAGAAGCCTTTGCAATATGCAAGGCTTTTTTTATGGTATAATGTTTTTGTATTAGGACCTAAAGAAAGGGTGTGAAGACGAGGGTGGTCTTCTCGTATTAAATGAAAGTATGTATGATTGCCTCAGGATCTAAGGGTAATGCTTGTTACGTAGAAACTGATGATTCAAAATTTATAATTGATGCTGGAATTAGCAAAAAGCGAATTATAACCTGGTTTAAGGATAATAATATAGAAGAGAGTATTGATGCAATTTTAGTGACCCACGAGCATGTTGATCATATTAGTGGTCTAGCCTTGATAGCAAAACATTTCAATTGCCCAGTTTATTTAACTGAGGGAACCTACGAGGGTGCAATTAAAAAAAATGATAGTATAAAGGATATTGATGCTAGATTTATCAAAAATAGTGATGAATTTTTGATAAATAATACTATAATCAAATCTATTCCTACATTTCATGATGCTCTAGATCCAAATGGATATTTAATACAATCAAAGGATACTAAATTAGTATATATAACTGATACAGGATATGTTCATTTAAAATTTTATGAGCTTATTAGTAATGCTGATATATATGTTATAGAAACTAACCATGATCCACAGATGCTGATGTCTTGTAAAACGAGACCATATCAAACTCTTATAAGAATATTAGGAGATCATGGTCATATGTCTAATGCTGATGGTATTGATACCTTATCTACAGTAATGGGGGATAAAACTAAAATTGTTTTTTATGCCCATATATCTGAGGAATGTAATTTAGTGGATTTAATAAAATTAGAAAGCACAAATAGATTTGAATCACTTGGAATGGATGTAAGTAATGTTAAATTTATTTATACATCTCAGCTTGCAACAGAGGTGGTTGAAGTATGAAAATCACTATAATTAGTGTTGGAAAAATTAAGGAAAGCTATTTACTAGAAGGAATTAAAGAATATATCAAAAGATTATCTAAGTATACTAAAATTGAAGAAATCACTTTAATAGATGAGCCTATTAAGGATAATGCTTCAGCTGCAATGGAGATGGAAATTAAAAGGATAGAGGGACAAAGAATAATTAACGCTATTCCAGATAAAGCATATGTAATAGCCCTTGATTTAGCTGGGAAAATGCTAACTAGTGAAGAACTGGCAGAAAAGATTATTGAAATTCAAAATTATAATTCATCTCACATTGTGTTTATAATTGGAGGATCGCTTGGACTTCACTTGGATGTTATAGAAAGAGCAAATTTTAAATTATGCTTTAGTAAGATGACTTTTCCGCATAAGCTAATGAAATTAATTTTATTAGAACAAGTATATCGTGCATTTAAAATTAACAATAATGAAACATATCATAAATAATTGACTACAAAATATATAAGTGATAAAATATATAAGGATAAATAGGCATTTGTGTGCCATTATGGAGGAAATTTAAAAATGGAAAATATTCAATCTTTACCTGCTATTAATGTAGCAAATAAAAAAGAGCCAAAGAAAGTCAAAATAATGCAATTTGGAGAAGGAAATTTCTTACGTGCATTTGTTGATTGGATTATTAATGAAATGAATAAAGCTAACGTTTTTGATGGAGGAGTTGTTGTAGTACAACCAATGCCATTTGGACGTTGTAAAGAATTAAATGATGCTGATGGTCTTTATACTTTATATTTACAAGGACTACAAGATGGAAAGGCTGTTAGAAAGCATGAGGTTATCAAATGTCTTCAAGACTTTGTTAATCCATTTGAGGAATATAATAAATATCTAGATTACGCTTTAAGTGATGATTTAGAGTTCATTATTTCAAATACTACTGAGGCTGGTATTGCTTTTGACCCTAATGATACTGATTTTACAAAGTGCCCAGTAAGCTATCCTGGTAAGCTTTTAGCATTCCTAGAAAAGAGATATAATGCTGGTAAGAAGGGATTATATATTATTCCTTGTGAGTTAATTGACTACAATGGAAAGAAATTAAGAGAAGTTTTAGTTCAATTAGCTGAGCATAAGGGAATGGATAAAAACTTTATTAATTGGATTATTGAAGAAAACAAGTTCTTTAATACCTTAGTTGATAGAATTGTTCCAGGTTACCCAAGAAATGAAGCTGTTGAATTCCAACAAGCTTTAGGATATCAAGATCAAAACATGGTAGTTGGAGAAATATTCCACCTATGGTGTATTGATGGAAATTCTGTTGAGGATAAGAAGCAAGCTATGGCTAATTTAGCTGAATTACAAGCTAAGTTCCCTTGTGATAAGGCAGGCTTAAATGTATTATTTGTTGAATCAATTGTTCCTTATAAGCAAAGAAAGGTTAAAATCTTAAATGGTTCTCATACTACATTAGTTCCAGTATCATATTTAGCTGGTATTGATGCTGTTAAGGAAACTATTGAAGATCCTGAACTTGGAAAATTTGTTAAGGAATTCATTTTCAATGAAGTAATTCCTACAATTGATATTCCTGAGGATCAAATGATTGCATATTCTAATTCAGTATTAGAGCGTTATATGAATCCATATGTTCATCACTTATTAATGTCAATTGCATTAAACTCTTCAACTAAGTATAAAGAAAGAGTATTACCTTCTGTATTACAATATATGGAAAGAAAGAATGCATTACCTACACATGCATTATTCTCATTAGCTGCATTAATTACATTCTATAAGGGTGTTAGATTATCAGATGGATCTAAGATTGAAATTTCTGATACAAATACAGCATGGGTTGAATTATTAGCTAAGCTATGGGCTGAAAATGATGTTACTACTGAAGCTGGAGCAAAAACTATTGTAAGTACAGTTTTAGGATTAAAGGATCACTGGGGTGTTGATTTAAATACATTTGCTGGTGTTACTGATTATGTTACATCTGCATTAATAGCTATTAATACAAAGCCTATGAAGGAAGCTATTAAAGCAATTGTTAAATAATAATAAGTATTAAAGGGTGATTTTATGAATGATTATATTATCATACACGAAATTGATAATGTAGCAGTAGCTTTACGTCCTTATCAAAAAGGAGAAGTAATTGAAGGTGTTACATTAATAAATGACATTCCTCAAGCACATAAGGTAGCTTTAAAGGAAATTAAAGCTGGCGAAGATGTTATGAAGTATGGATGTCCTATCGGTCATGCGACAGTAGATATTAAGCCAGGAGAGCATGTGCATACTCATAATGTCGCAACTAATCTTGATGATGTTATTACATATGAATATAAGCCAAATTATCCAGAGGTTTTAGGATATAAATCTGATCGCAAGGTAGACGTATATGAGCGTAGCAGTGGTGAATATGGAATTCGTAATGAATTATGGATAATTCAAACTGTTGGTTGTGTATCTGGAATGGCTAAAAGAATCATAGAAAATTTTAAAGCTAATTATGACACATCTAAAATTGATGGTGTATACACATTCCAACATCCATTTGGATGTTCTCAAATGGGTGGAGACCTAGAATTAACTCGTAAGCTACTTCAAAACATGGTTAAGCATCCAAATGCTGGTGGTGTTTTGGTTTTAGGATTAGGATGTGAGGAAAATCTAGTTTCTACATTCAAAGAAACATTAGGAGAGTATGATGAATCACGTACAAGATTCCTAGTGTCTCAGGATGTTGAGGATGAGGTTTTAGAAGGAACTAAGCTATTAAAAGAATTATATGATCAAATGAAGGATGATAAGAGAGTTAGCAAGCCACTTTCTGTTTTAAGAATAGGACTTAAGTGTGGTGGTTCTGATGGTTTATCAGGTATAACAGCTAACCCATTATTAGGAAGATTTAGTGATTTCCTATCATTAAATGGTGCTACTACAGTATTAGGAGAGGTACCAGAAATGTTTGGTGCTGAGAAGTTATTAATGGCACGTGCAAAGGATGAGGAAACTTTTGAAAAAATTGTTAATTTGATTAATAAATTTAAAGTATATTTTAAAGAGCATAATCAAGTTATATATGATAATCCTTCACCTGGAAATAAAAAGGGTGGAATCACTACATTAGAGGATAAATCATTAGGATGTACTCAAAAGGGTGGAGCATCAAAGGTAATTGATGTTCTTGATAAAGGTGATAGAATTAAGAATAATGGATTAAATCTATTATGTACACCTGGAAATGATTTAGTTGCGACTACAACATTAGGTTGTGCTGGATGTCAAATGGTATTATTTACAACCGGACGTGGAACTCCTTTTGGTGGTTTTGTACCAACTGTTAAGGTTGCGACAAATACAGCTTTAGCTACTAAAAAGACAAATTGGATTGATTTCAATGCTGGTGATTTAGTAGATAAGATGGATATGAATGCCCTACTTGAGAATTTTATTGATATGATATGTGATATTGCAAGTGGACGTAAACAAACATGTAATGAAATAAATAACTTCCGTGAAATATCTATTTTCAAGGATGGAGTAATTTTATAGTATTAAGGAGAATTTATTATGCAACAATTTATGGATAAAGATTTTTTATTAACAACAGAGACTGCTAAGAAGCTATATCATGAACATGCAGAAAATATGCCAATTATTGACTATCACTGCCATCTTCAACCAAAAGAAATTTATGAAGATAAGCCATTTAGAAATTTAGCTCATGTTTGGCTTGGTGCAGGAGATCGTTATGGAGACCACTATAAGTGGAGAAGTCTACGTGCTAGAGGATATGAAGAAGATTCTATCTCTGGACCAGATGATGATTATAAGAAATATATGCAATTTGTTGAGTCTATGCCTTATTTTGTAGGAAATCCATTATATCATTGGAGCCATTTAGAAATGCAAAGATATTTTGGTATCTATGATGTAATCAATAAACAAAATGCACAAAAAATTTGGACTGAGGCTAATAAGGTATTAGAAACATTAACTCCTCGTGAAATGATGTATAAGTTCAAGGTTGATACTGTATGTACAACTGATGATCCAATTGATTCTCTTGAGTGGCATGAAAAGATGAATGCTGATAAGACTTTAAAGGTAAATGTTAGACCAGCATTCCGTCCAGATAAGGCAATCAATGTCGAATTAGATTGGTTTGGTAAATGGGTATCAGATTTATCAAAGGTTGTTGGATATGAAATTAATAGCGTTGAAAAATTATGTAAGGCATTAGCTGAAAGAATTGATTTCTTCCACAAGATGGGATCAAGATTATCTGACCATGCACTAGATGTTGTATGCTATGCACCTGCAACACTTGATGAGGTTGAAGCAATTTTCCAAAAGGGATTAAAGAATGAACCAATTTCTTTAGAAGAACAAGATAAGTATAAGGGATATATCCTAGTATTTTTAGGAAAAACATATCATAAGTATGGTTGGGTTCAACAATATCATATTGGAGCATTAAGAAATAACTCAAAGAGTATGCTTAAGAAAATTGGACCAGATACTGGATTTGACGCTATTGAAGATGCAAACTATATGGAAAAGCTATCTGCATTACTAGGAGCTTTAGATGAAACTGATGAGCTTCCTAAAACTATTCTATATTGTTTAAATCCACGTGATAATTATGCTTTAACAGTATTATCAGGATGCTTCCAAAAGGAAGGAATCAAGGGAAGAGTACAAGTTGGTACAGCATGGTGGTTCCTTGATCAACAAGATGGTATGAAGCAAAATCTTGAAACTTTAATGCAAGTTGGATTAATTAGTCAATCAGTAGGTATGTTAACAGATTCTCGTTCATTCCTAGCTTATCCCAGACATGAATACTATAGACGTATTTTATGTCAAATGCTAGGTAACCTAGTTGAAAGTGGACAATATCCTCTAAGCGAGCTAGAAACACTAGGACAAATCGTTGAGGATATTTGCTATAACAACGCAAAGGAATTCTTTGGATTTTAATAAAGGGGCCTACTTTTTGTAGGCCTATTTTGTTATAAAGGTGGTATTTTTATGTTTTTATTTACATGGTCTGATTTAACAACTAAGGACTGGTGGATGGATAAATTAGCAGATTTTTTGGTATGGATTACAACTAAGGGTGTAAAGTTTGTCCTATCGCTAATTATTACTTTAATTGCATTAAGAATAGTTAATATTTTTACAAAAAAGTTTTATAAGAGCTTAATGAAGAAAAATGCTGATAAAACATTGGCTAGAGTATTATTTAATGTTGTAACAAAAGCTTTAAAGATACTTATTATAATAATGTTCTTAGGTTATATAGGAATTGAGACAGCTTCTATAAGTGCTCTTATAGCTTCTCTTGGTGTTGGAATCGGTTTAGCTATGCAGGGAGCCTTATCAAATCTTGCTGGTGGTATTTTGATTATTCTTACAAGACCATTTAATATTGGAGATTATATAGAAGCTGAAGGAAAATCAGGTACAGTAGAGGATATTAATATATTCTATACTAACATTGTTACTCCTGATAATGTGGTTATAATGATACCTAATGGTTCTCTTGCAAATGGAGTAATTGTTAATAAATCAATTAAAGATACACGTAGAGTCGATGAAGTATTCTCTATTTCATATGAATCAGATTATTTAAAGGCTGAAGCGGTTATTATCGATGTATGTAAGGCAAATGATAAGATATTTATTGATCCAGCTCCATTTTGTAGAATTTCAAGTCATAGTGAATCTTCAATTGATTTAACTACTCGTGTTTGGTGTAATGCCAGTGATTATTGGGATGTGCATTTTTATTTACTGGAAAATGTTAAAACGGCCTTTGAAAAAAATAATATTGAAATTCCTTATAATAAATTAGATGTTAATTTGTTAAACAAGTAAAAATAAAAAGAATGTAATTTGTAAAACGATTACATTCTTTTTTAATTTGTTTAAGAGATATAATAGGAAATGGTGATATTATGGATTTTTTCTTAACATTTTATAATGTATTAATTGTTTTATTAATGGCATTACCAGGATTTTTACTTATAAAAGCTAAAATGGTTCATGAAAGCAATATATCAGTTATAGCTACGGTTTTATTATATGTAAATTCTCCTTGTTTAGTAATATACTCATTTCAAAGTGTAGATAGAAGTAAGAAGCTTGGGATTGATATGTTATTGTTTATTATTATTACCCTTATCACTCAAGCAATAATGATATTATTATATTTAGTTATAATGAAACTAATAAATAAAAGAAAAAAGATAAAGTATGATAATGAAGGAAATACTATTAATACTTCAAGCTTTAAAGTAGGGACAGTTGGCGTGGCTTTAGGTAATGTGGGATTTTTTGGAGTCCCCATTATTCAAGCTTTATTACCAGAACATCCTGAGGCGGTTGTGTATTCAACGATGTTTTGTATAAGTATGAATATCATAGCATTCTCTTTAGGAGCATTTATAATTACTGGGGATAAAAAATATATGTCTTGGAAAAAGATATTTATAAATCCTACCACTATTTCAGCACTAGTTGCCTTACCATTATTTTTGCTTGATTTTAAAATCAAGGAAAATTTTGGTGACTTTGGACCAATATTAGATAATGCTATTACGTTGCTTGGAAAAATGACAACACCAATGTGTATGCTAGTACTTGGAATGCGTCTAGCTAATGTGAAGCTTAAGGCTTTATTTACTAATTACAAAGCATACATTATTTCATTTGTTAAATTAGTTATATTTCCTCTTTTAAGCTATTTAATAGTATATTTTATTCCAGGACTTGATTATGCATTTAAAGCATCTATTTTAATATTATCAGCTGCACCGATAGCTTCAGTTATTTTGAATTTAGCTGAAATGCTTGGTAGTGAGCAAACGGATGCAGCCAATATGGTATTAATTAGTACTATCCTTTGTATAATCACGATGCCTTTAGTTCTTTTAGTCCTTTAAAAATAACTAAAATTATGATAATATAAATAAGTATAATAAATGGAGTTGAGTAAAATGGATTTTAATCATACTGAAATTGAAAAAAAGTGGCAAAAATATTGGGAAGAAAATGATACATTTAAAACAGATGTATGGGATTTTTCTAAGCCTAAGTTTTATGCTCTAGATATGTTCCCTTATCCATCTGGACAAGGACTTCACGTAGGTCACCCTGAAGGATATACAGCTACTGATATTGTTTGTCGTAAAAAGAGAATGGAAGGATATAATGTGCTTCATCCAATGGGATATGATTCATTCGGACTTCCTGCTGAGCAATTTGCGATTAAGACAGGAAACCATCCAGAAGGATTTACAAAAGCAAATATTGAAACCTTCACAAGACAATTGAAAATGCTTGGATTCTCATTTGATTGGTCAAAGCAAATTTCAACATGTGATCCTTCATATTATAAGTGGACACAGTGGATTTTTAAGCAATTGTATAATGACGGACTTGCTCGTCAAATTGATATGCCTGTAAACTGGTGTGAGGAGCTTGGTACAGTTTTAGCAAACGATGAGGTTATTGATGGTAAGAGTGAGCGTGGTGGATTCCCTGTTGTTCGTAAGAATATGAAGCAATGGGTAATGGATATTCCAGCATATGCTGAAAGATTACTTGATGGTCTTAATGAAATTGACTGGCCTGAATCAACGAAGGAAATGCAACGTAACTGGATTGGAAAATCGGTAGGAGCTCATGTAAATTTCAAGGTTAAGGATACTAATGAGGAATTTACTGTATTTACAACAAGATGTGATACTTTATTTGGAGCAACATATTGTGTTTTAGCTCCAGAGCATAAGATTGTAGATATAATTACAACTAAAGAACAACAGGCAAGTGTTAATGCTTATAAAAAGGCTTGTGAATCAAAAAGTGATTTAGAGCGTACAGAATTAAATAAGGAAAAGACAGGAGCATTTACAGGAGCGTATGCAATAAATCCTGTAAATGGTAAGGAAATTCCTATTTATATTTCAGATTATGTATTAGCTTCATATGGTACAGGAGCTATTATGGCTGTGCCTGCCCATGACCAAAGAGACTATGACTTTGCTCGTAAGTTTAATCTAGAAATAATTCAAGTTTTAGAGGGTGACGATATTTCAGAGCATGCATATGAGGGTGATGGATTACATATTAATTCTGGATTCTTAAATGGATTAAATAAAGAAGAGGCTATTAATAAAATGATTGAATACCTTGAGGAGCATAAAATAGGTTCTAAGAAGATTTCATATCGTTTAAGAGAATGGATATTTGCTCGCCAAAGATATTGGGGTGAGCCAATCCCTGTTGTTCATTATGATGATCATGATGAGGTATTAGATGATAGTGAGCTACCACTTGTTTTACCAGAACTTTCTGATTATAAACCAAAAATCAATGGTACAGCTCCACTTGAAAACGCAACAGAGTGGAAAAAATATGTAAATAAGAATGGTCAGGTTGGAAAGAGAGAAACAAATACAATGCCAGGATCTGCAGGTTCTAGCTGGTATTTCTTAAGATATATTGATCCTAATAATGATAATGAGCTTGCTAATTATGAGCTATTAAAGCATTGGTTACCTGTTGATTTATATTTAGGAGGCCCAGAGCATGCTGTAGGACATTTATTGTATTCACGTTTCTGGAATAACTTTTTATATGATAAGGGTATAGTTCCTGTAAAGGAACCATTTAAAAAGCTAGTACACCAAGGTATGATCCTAGGAGAAAATGGTGAAAAGATGAGTAAATCACGTGGAAACGTTATTAATCCAGATGATGTTGTACGTGAATATGGTGCTGATACATTAAGATTATATGAAATGTTTATGGGACCACTTGAGGCGGCTAAACCATGGAGTACTACAGGACTTGATGGAGCTCGTAGATTCTTAGATAGAGTATATAGATTTGTAACAAGTGAGGAATCAAAAAAGAAATTTAGTATTGAATATACTCCTAATCTTGAAATGATTTATCACCAAACAGTTAAAAAGGTATCCTCAGATTTTGATTCATTAAACTTCAATACTGCGATTTCTCAGTTAATGATTTTCTTAAACGAAGCGACTAAGGCTGATAAGATTTATATTGGTTTTGTTGAAGGATTTGTTAAATTATTATCTCCAATAGCTCCACATATTTGTGAAGAAATGTGGTCTATGCTAGGTCATAATAGCACAATCGCTTATGAAGCATGGCCAACCTATGATGAAGAAAAAACTATTAGCCATAATATATTTATGATGGTTCAGGTTAATGGAAAGCTTCGTGATAAGATAGAGGTTACATTAGATGAGGCTAATGATTCTATTATTAAAAAAGCCTTAGAAAGTGAAAAGGTAAAGCAATTTACTGATGGACATGAAATAGTAAAGACTATTGTTGTTCCTAAAAAGATTGTTAATATTGTTATAAAGTAATTGAAATCCTCTCCTTTTTGGAGGGGATTTTACAATGTGTGCCGGGCATGGCACTAATCTCACTGGTGAAAGTCCAGTCACGGGTATT
>JBJEFR010000086.1:0-25868 GCA_051874255.1 Anaeroplasmataceae bacterium | reverse complement strand
TATTTACTTTTAATTATTTTTATTTACCTGTGTCTACTTGACAAGGGGCAGTTCATTAAACTGATGCTTTTAATTTTATTAAGCAAGCTTAGCTACTCTTATAGTATCACGAGCAATCATTACTTCCTCGTTAGTTGGAATGATCCATAATTGAATCTTAGAATCAGGAGTAGAAATAATTCTTTCATCTGAGAATGTATCATTAAGCTTCTCATCAATCTTTACACCAAGTGGTGCAAGTCTCTTTGCAATATTTAAACGAAGGTGCTTTAGGTTTTCACCCATTCCAGCTGTAAAGGCAATAACATCAACCTTACCACCTAAATATAACCAGTAAGCTGCGATATAGTCACAAATATGCTTAGCTTGAACATCGAAAGTAAGCTTAGCTCTATGATCTCCATTATTCATAGCTGCAGTAACATCACGTGCATCATTAGAAATTCCAGAAACACCTAGGTATCCTGACTTCTTATTTAATTCATTAACAACCTCGGCAGCTGTTTTTCCTTCTTTAGCACAAATATATGAAACAACAGTTGGATCGATATCACCAGTACGAGTTCCCATTGGAACACCTGCAAGAGGAGTAAGACCCATAGAAGTATCCTTACATACTCCACCCTCTACTGCTGAAATTGAAGCTCCATTTCCAAGATGACATACAATAACATTAGTATCCTTAGGATCCTTACCAATTAATTGGCTAGCTCTTTCTGATACATATTTATGACTTGTTCCATGTGCTCCATATTTACGAATACCATATTTAGTATACCACTCATATGGTGTTGCATACATATATGCCTCCTCTGGCATAGTTGTATGGAATACAGTATCAAATACTACTACCTCAGGAACACTAGGTAAAGCCTTATAGAAAGCCTTTATACCAATGATATGAGCTGGATTATGAAGAGGAGCCAAATCTGAAAGCTCATCAATTTTCTTAATAACAACTCCATCAGGTCCGTCAACTAAAGTTGAATCCTTAAAATATTCTCCACCCTGAACAACTCTATGTCCAACACCTTGAATTTCATCAAGTGATTTAACAATTCCCTTTTCAATAAGAGTATCAAGTAATAATTGAACTCCTACACCATGGTCTTCAAGAACAGGATTTGTTTCTTCCTTTTTACCATTATACTTTAATGTAAAGATTCCCTCTACATTCTTTCCATCAATCTTAGTACCGATTTTTTCCATTACACCAGATGCAATAACAGTCTCCTCAGGCATTTCTAGTAATTGGAACTTAATTGATGATGAACCAGCATTTACAGCCATAATTTTCATAATAAATAATCCTCACTTTTAATTAATTTTTTTCAAACCACGCTTCAATTTCAGTTAATGCACTATTAAATAGCTTAACATCATCAAAGCTAGGTAGTTTGATCATCATACATTTTTTGTCAGTCTTAGGACATTTTTTAAATATCACAATACTTTTAGGCTGACTGATGAAGAAATCATCAGGAAGCTCAATAATACCATATACCATAGTATCTTGCATTAATTCATTTTTAAAGCTTCCTTCATTATCATACATAAAGAAATCATTAGGAACAATACCTATCATTATTCCATTATCCTTTAGGCTTTCTTTATGATTTAAAACTAAATCATATGGGAAATATGTTTTATCGAAATTATCATTTGGAGTATCAAATATCAAAAAATCCATATCCTTCATTTTAATATTTAGTGTATCCTGTAAATATAGCTCTACATTTGTATTCATTAAATTTGCCATGCTTTGACATAGTTTAATTTTTAAATCACTATGATCAATAGCATATAATTCACATTCAAAATTTAAATGATTTTCTACACTAAATAGTAAATTCCCGCATCCACAAATAGGATCTAGTATGGATACTTTTTTTGCATCCTTATTGAATCTAGAAATCAAATATGCAACTAAAAAACCAATAGTATCTGGTGTAACATCATTAACGCTATTTGTTTCCTTAAATCCTCTAATGATAATTGCCTGTAATGCCTTTCTTATGTCCTCTGGCGTAAAATCAACATCACTTAGCTTAGAGTATAGTCTTAAAAGCTTTTGAGTAACCTCTTCATCATAATCACCCAATACTTCCCCAGCTAAAATATTATTTACTGTTTCAAAATATAAATCAAAATATGATTTATGAGTTTCCTCATATAATATTTCAATGGTTTTTTCGAGTACATCAAAAAATAATTCTAGCTTATTATCCTCCACATATATCACCTTTATAAATTATAACAAAATATTACATTTTTGTAAATTACCAACAATGAAATAAATAATACTACAAAATCGTACAATTACTAAACAGAGCTGTATCATAAGTAGATGAAGAAAGTCCATATATTATCAAATCCGTTAATTTTAATGTATTATTGTTAGGATTATATTCCTTTAATGTTAAAGAAATACTATAGGTTTCACTCTTGATGGTACCATTTTTGATTTCTACCGATGCTTTCCAAATATCAACAGATACAGATACAGAAATTGTAAATCCTTTTAAATCTATAACTACATCATGATCATTATAAATACCTGGATAAATCAAAATTCCATTGCCATCAGTAATATCATTCTGTAAAATTATCTCATCACAAAAATGAGTCATTTCTTCTAAAACTTCAGCAGTCGAGGCATATCCAACTATTTTACCAGTTCCTTCATAATTTATAAAATTAAGCTCTGGATTACCTAGGGTCTCAATTATTCCATTATTAATGATTATATATCTAGAATTATATTCACCCATTTTTAAAATCAATTTATGTTCTCCTAAATTCAAGGTAGTATTTGAACATATATTAATATAAATGAAAAAATGTCCATCGTTTGTTTCATCAACATCTACCATAAGATTAATTCTTGCATAATTACACAATGTAGAATCTGGCCTAATATTATTTACCGAATTAATCATATCATCTAAAGAATATACTGAAATTTCACTACCAATTATTCTAAATTCTAATTCCTTTGTACCATATACATATTTTGAAAATATAGATGCGGTAATAGTAATTAATGCCGGATCCGTGTCAGTAACATAGCTATTATTTTTATATGCTAAGGTATAATCTTCATTTTGTAATTCAATATCATCTATTTTTAGATTAACTAATGGGCATATAGCTCCATTATACTTATACTCACTAACAAAATCTAAAGCCTCTGAATCTAAAATATTTTTTCTAATATATGTTTCTCCTTCATCAATTAATCCTTCTAAATTATTATCATTAAAGTAACAGCTACCATAATTAATAAAGACACCATTATTTTTAAATTCAATTTTAGATTTCTCTAAAGTAGCAAAATGTCCATAATTTATAAATTTACCAGCTATATCAATATACCAACTATTTACTACATATATATTCTCACAAATAATTAATTCTTGATCTGATGGTACATAAATACCATCAAATTCAAGGTTGCTTTCAATAAGGATTTTTTCATAATTTTTATTTTGAAAAGCTAAATTTAGCTCATCAAGGGTATTAACATGAGCTTCTCCTGCAAGAATTTCATAATCTAAAGTTACGCTTCCACAGTAATCTGTAGAAAAATACAAAATAGAAACATTAACAATATATTTCCCCTTTTCCTTAGGATAGTATACTAATTCATTTGTTTCTTTATTATATGTCTCAATGCTATAGGTATTTTTAAGTGGTGCTATCTCATTTAAAAATTGAAGCTTAGGAGCTTTTATTTCGTTATTATATTTCTCATTATTATTAGTTATTTTTATATCATCATTTGATATTCTTCTTCTTTTAACAACCTCACCAGAACCACTAGTTAAAACATCATAGTTATCATCAACATAAATAGTTCCATCATTATTCCATAAAGTCTGAACTTGTCCAGCACTCGCAACAAATACCTGTGAGGACTTATTATTTATAATCTCTCCATCACCTAATAATTGTCCCAAAATATACATAGTACTATTATTAGTAAATGAAGCATTTTCTGATATATTTAATTTTCCATCTAATGTGAAAATTCCATCCTCATTAATTAATTTCCCTAAAACATTAGCCTCTTTTAATAATGTCACATTATTAAATATAACTATTTTATTAGAATCAATAGTAAAATCCTTATCTAAATCTATATTTGAGGCATTTATTTGATAATAATTAGGATTTTCTAATGCACTATAAAAGGAAGCCTCATCAGTCACAGTAAATAAAGACCTTTCAATATTAAAATATAATGTCTTTTCTCCATAGGTCTTTTTAGCATTATTCTTTGATTTAATTCTTACTGTTGCAAGACCAGCATCGATATTATTTTCATATATAATTTCATAATCAGCTATATCAGCTTCCTCGACATCCTTTGATATAGTAACCTTAGGTGTAATTTCTTTTGATGTATATAAGGCTTGGTCATATTCTAATGAAACATCATAATCTTCAATTGAATAACGCCTATATATTCTAATATGATCATTTATAAAATTATTGATATCAGTATTAGTATAAATTATAGAATTAGAGGTAGTAGGATGATAAAGCATACCTTTATTTTCTATCTTTCCATTATTATAAACTTCTACATTAGTAAAGTTTAATCTACCCTCACTAATCAATTCTCCCTCATTGATAAAATCAATATCATTAGGAGTATTAACAAAATTAAGAATTCCATTATTGATAATTTTACCCTTATTTATTAATAAAAATCCATCATTAGAAATAAAAGTTTCTTCGGAAATGACTAATTCCTGATCACTTTCAATAGTAATATCATTTAATAGCTTAATCGTACTATAATTATTACTAGCTGCCATTTCCTTTAATTCATCAAAGCTTGAAGCATCCTTCCTAGCTTGGTATATAATAAAACTTACGCTATTAGATCCCTTAAAGGATGTTGATGTATCCTTTGCATATACAGTTGCCAAAGCTAGACCAGCATTAATATTATTTTCATATGTGACTAAAAAATCCTCTGACTCTTCATTTGGTAAAATAGTCGCAAGTATTCTACTTTTAGACTTAACAATTATTTCTACTTGTTTTTCTGTTCCATCATATGTTAAATCATCACTACTTCTATAATCTAAAATAAGCTCACTTAAATCATCTTTTTCATTGATAGTTTTCTCATTTTTAAACAAAGAACAACTGCTAATAAAGAAACTTATCATTAACAAAGCAAAACAAAAAAAGGCTTTTTTTATCTTCATAAATTATTCAAATACAATTTAATTGTACTTAAAACTGTATATTCTCCTTTCTAATTATTCTATGAGTACAACATAGTTTATAAATAAAAAATGTAGAACCTATCTCTTTATATAATATAAAGCTAGTTCTACATTTTTATATTTTTTATTCTCTGTTTCTTCTAGCTCTTCTTAAAGCTATAGATATTACTGAACTTATTATCCAAACACCCATCAATACAATATAGAAGGTTACTTGATTTAAATCAGTCAAAAAGCTTAGCTTAAAGAAATCAAAAATGCTAACAAGCGGTAATACTATAAAGGCATTAACATAAACGATTGCCTCAGCATATTTTGCTGTAACAGCAGCGCTTGGAGCAAATTTATTTAACAAAAATGCTACAAAGCATAATATAGCTGCAATTCCAAAAAATGAAACAAAGCCATGAATAAAATTATATATTCTTGCATTTAACATCGCAAGAAGTATTACTGCTAGAAAAACAATAATTGCAACAAGTTCCATACTTCATCCCTCCTAAAACCTATCCAATGACATTATATAATATTTTTACTATTTTTAAAAGTATTATTCACTATTTTTATTATTACCAATTTCAGTATAAATAGTTAAATTTTTAATTCTTTCCATAATTCGTCCAGCCTTAAACGAATCTCCACTTCTATTATATGCCTCATCCTTAGTTTGTTCAAAATGAGCATACATTTCATCTAAGTCTAAATTAGAAGTTATAAATATAGGTAATCCCTCTGATACACGGTAATTTAATATTGGGCCAAGTACATCATCGCGTAGCCAAGATGTAAGTAGTTCTCCACCTAAATCATCTATCATAAGTACATCAATACTTTTAAGCTCATTTATAAGGGGCTCTAACCTTTCACTAAATGTCATTCCCTTTAATTCTCTTGCAAGGTCTGGAAAATATATTAATAGGGTTTCAAAGCCTCTTTTTCCAAGCTCATTTGCAACTGAGGCCATTAAATAGGTTTTCCCAGTTCCATAGGCTCCATGGATATATAATCCCTTCATAAAGTTGGTTCTGCTAAATTCAGTTAAGAATTTACAAACATAATTATATATATTTTTTCTATTTGAAGTTGTAAGATAAAAATCATCTAATCTACTTTCTAATATTCCCTTTGAAACATACTTTGTTTTAATAAGACTATTACTATTTTCCTCTATTTCTAAGGCCTCTTTATATTTACATGCTTTAACACTAAACGTATATGGCTTTTCTATGCTATTACATATATGATAGTACCCCTTAATATCATTTAGACATTCCTTTATTCCCTTGCATTTTTTACAATTACAAGCTTCTTTAGCTACTAAAGAAAAATTATTAAAATTAAAAACATCTATATCATATTTTGATACTGAAGGATTCTTTTTTAATTCTTCTATTGATTCATTAACTAATTCTTTATTATAGCTTAAATTAATCTTGTTCATTTAACATTTCAAATCCTTCCTTCAAATTACGTCTATTTTCATCAACCCAGCCTGCAGTCTTAACATTAGTTTTATTAGCCTTAGGATGATCAATAGTTTTTTCTTTATTGGCCTGTTTACCTCTCGTTATATAATTCCAAGCGGCATTAACATCATATATTCCATTTTCAATCCAAGTATTCGCAACCTTTTTAAAATAATTTAAGGTAGGTAATTCCCCATTCTTATCCTTTAGGATTGAGAAAATTAATATAGTAATAACACCTCTATCAAGCTCAATATTTTCATATATATCATTAATGGTCTTTAAATATATAGCTGGATATCCTGGCCAATATGTATCAAGAATTTGCTTAACTGGTGTAGAAGCTAGCACCTGAATAAAGCTATCACTATTAGAATTATCGTTATCCTTTTGAGCTAAATAAGGTGATTTATTATTATTTTTAAAATTATATCTATCATTAGCCTTTTTCTTCAAAAGCTTAGAATCAAATAGTCCCGTCTTATTAATTGACTCATCAAAAAGGCTTATCATTTCATCCTCATTAAAGCCATATACATAAGAGGTATTAATAATAGTTCTTTTGAATCCCTCTAATGATTCATAGCTAATAAAGCTTTTATCAATATTACTTAAAAAATAATTATAATCAAAATTACGGTTATTCATTTGAATAGGTCCACTAGGCTTTCTACCTAATAATACACCATCTATCTTTACTGTATCATTATAATCTATTGACTCAAAGACATCATTAAAGGAAACTGTAATATTCTTATAGCCTTTTCTGTCAAATTTTTCTATTTTAAAATGGTCAGTAAGATAATCAAACATTTTATCTCCTACCTTACTTTTTAAATATACTCCAAACACAGAATCAACTAAAAATTGAGTAGGTGTTAAAGGTATCTTTAATAATAAAACATAATCATCATTATTACTGAAGGTTTCCATTAAACCAATTGCCTCAAGCTTTAGCCTAGAATCATTAAATGTCTTCTCATCAAGACCTAGTAAATCAAGTAGATTAACATAATATAATGATTCACTTCTTAACCCGTTTCTTTCTATTAATGAAGCTAGTGCTTCATATACAAATAAGGCTTGGCTACCAATAAGTGGTTGGTATAAAAGTGATAGAGAATTATAATCATCTGTAGATAAACTAGATGATGCATAAATATTAAATTTGTCTAATTTATCTATAGTAATCATAAGTACCTCCTATGGATGTAATGATAATCCCTTAAATTCTAAAGACTTGTTTAATTCAAGATAAAAATCATTTATTATTTTTTTAGATTTTCCAAAATCAAATAACATCTTACTTTCAAAAGTAAGATCAACACTTGTTTCTTGAATACTAAATTCAAAAATAGTAATAGTCATATCAAATTTAGGAGTTTCTACAAATATTTCACCATAGGTATCATCAGTAACCTCGGCAGTAAATCCTAATTTTTCAATCAACTCTAAAACCTTTTTCTTTGCCATTTGATAAGATGCCTTATACCATCTTGTTTTTAAATAACTCGCACTAGCACCTTCACTTGTTTGATATATTCTTCCCATAATTAAATCCTTTCTAATAATTGTTCTATATTTTTAATGAGTTCTTCTTTAGTACCATTATTATCAATAACATAATCAGCCATTTTAACCTTATCCTCAATATTAAGCTGTGAGTTTATTTTACTTTTAGCATATTCTAAAGATATATTATCTCTTAAGGATAATCTTTTAAGCTGTGTATCATATTTAGTATATACAACTACTACATAGTCACATAAATCATCAAAATGAGCTTCATATAATAAAGGCACATCAAGAAAAATAATTCCCTCTTTAACTTCCCTAATTTTATCTATTATTATATTTCTTATAATAGGATGGCATATATTATTAAGCTTTTCTCTAGATACATTATCATTAAATATAAGCTCTCCTAGTTTTTTTCTATCAAGCTTATTTGAAATAAAAAAATCACTACCAAATTCTTTTTTTATTTCTTCTAGGGCTATATCATTTTCACTAGTTATTTTTCTTGATATTTTATCGGCATCAATAACTATATAGCCTTTTTTTATTAAATAATCTACCACTGTTGATTTGCCTGAGGCAATACCTCCAGTTATTCCTATTACTTTTTTCATAGTATGCACATTTTAGCACTTATCACCATGTTTGTCTACTATTTATTTTGACAAACAGGACAATAATACGTACCCCTTCCATTTGTTTTATCCTTAATAATAGAATTATTACATATTGGGCAAATCGTTTTAGTATGAACAGCAAGGAATTGCTGGTAATTACCACTAACTCCAAGGCTAGATGTGTAGCTTCTTATCGTTGTTCCTCCATACTCTATTGATTTATTTAAAATAACAATACTATTACTAATAATTAATTCACATTCCTCTAAGCTAACCTCTTTGGCTTTTCTGTGTGGATTAATTTTTGATTTAAATAAAACCTCATCTACATAAATATTACCTAGCCCTGACATGATACTTTGATCAAGCAATGCCGTTTTAATAGGAATAGTTTTCTCTTTTAATTTAAGAAATAATTCTTCCTTAGTAATAGTAAATGGTTCAGATGAAATCATATTTAATGGTTCCGTTTTATATAGTTCCTCTTCATTTTTTATAACCATAATACCGAATTTTCTCGTATCATGGTATCTTAAAGTTTTTCCATTTGATAATGTAAATATAACATGCTCATGCTTTAATATTTCATCGCTAGGATCTTTAATAAAATATTTACCTTCCATTCTTAAATGACTTACTAAATATATATCATCAAGCTTAAAAATCAAGGCCTTACCTAATCTTTTTATATCCTTAAATTCTTTGCCCATAACTGATGCTTTAAAATAATTAATATCATTTTTAATCATTTTAGAATAATTAATAACTACATCAACAATTTTTAATCCCTTTAGTTCTTTTAAAAGAACTCTTCTTACTGTTTCAACCTCTGGAAGCTCTGGCATAATTAAAACCTATTATAAAATATTTTTTCTTCATCAAATCTATTTACTTCTTTAAAACAGTTCAAATCTAAGGGATATCCGATAGCCATTAAGGAATAAGGATAAAATTCAGCAGGAATATTTAATATTTTCTTTAAAGCTTCCTCACGCTCTTTATTTTGGTAAACTCCAATCCAGCAAGTACCTAAGTTTTTACTTCTAGCATAGGTCATCATATTCATTTGACTAGCACCTAAATCGCATGGTAAAAGATTACTAACTGGTGCATCAGCACATCCAAGTACAGCAATATAGGTATTAGCATTACTAAGCTTCATTGTACTTTTGGTAATACTATTTGATAATTCATTAATAATATTTTCATCATCAATAATAACAAATCTCCATGATTGCTGATTACGTGCCGAAGGGCTTGCCATACCAGCTCTTATTATATCCTTAAGCTCATCTCGACTAAGCTTTTTTGTTAAATCATATTCTCTAACACTTCTTCTTGTAAAAATTTCTTCCATTATTTCACCTCATACCAATTAATACCAAATGAATAATCTATATCAAGAGGAACGCTTAATTTATACGCATTCATCATTGCATCCTTAACAAGCTCTACTACCTTATCTTCCTCACCCTTATAAACCTCAAGTACTACTTCATCGTGAACTTGAATAATCATTTGAGATTTCATTTTATTTTTTTCTAAAGAGTTATATAGCTTAATCATCGCCATTTTCATAATATCAGCAGCACTTCCTTGAATAGGAGCATTCATTGCTGTACGCTTTGCGAATTCCCTCACATTATATATTTTAGAATTAATATCTGGTATATATCTAATTCTATTCTTAATAGTTCTTACTAGTCCATATTCCTTACAGTAATTAATTGTTTCATTCATAAATTCTTTAATTTCTGGATATATCTCATAGTATTTATCTATAAATCTCTGAGCCTCCACATTAGATGTTTTTATATCCTTAGCAAGACCAAAAGCACTAATTCCATATACAATACCGAAGTTTACAGCTTTAGCCTTTCTTCTTTCCTCTTTTGTTACATCACTATGACCAAATATGACGCTTGCTGTCTTAGTATGGATATCCTCGCCACTATTAAACGCATCAATAAGCCCCTTAACCCCTGCCATATGAGCAAGAACTCTCAATTCTATTTGTGAGTAATCACTTGAAAACAAGGTATAATCACTTGAGGAAGGAATAAACATTTTTCTTATATTTTTACCCTCAGGTGTTCTAATCGGTATATTTTGTAAATTAGGCTCCACTGATGATAATCTACCAGTTTGAGTTAAAGCCTGTTCATATATGGTATGAACCTTATTATCACTATATGTTGCAAGTCTAATACCATCTATATAGGTAGAATATAGCTTTGATACTTGTCTGTATTCCAAAATCTTACTTATTATAGGATGCTTATCAATTAGCTCCTCTAAAACCTCTGCATCAGTAGAGTATCCAGTTTTAGTTTTTTTAGGACATACTAGATTTAAATGCTCAAATAATACAATACCTAACTGTTTAGGAGATAAAATATTAAATTCCTCTCCTGCAAGCTTATATATTTCACTTTCAATATCTATCATTCTACTCTTAAGCTCTTCCTCTTGACGATTTAGCTCATCAAAATCAATTCTAACACCTCTATATTCCATAGCTGCAAGTACATTAGCTAGAGGTATCTCAATCTCCGTTAATAGCTCTAACTGAGCCTTTTGTTCAAGCTCCTCTGTTACTCTTTTTCTTAAAATATGAATAGCATTAGCCTTTTTAACAGCATGATTATATACGATATTTATATCAGGAACCTCCATTTTAGCTCCCTTACCATAAACCTCTTCTTCAAACATAATATCATTATAATTTAAATAGGTTGCAATGTTTTTAAACTCGCTTTTTCCAATTGATGGATTTAATATATATGCTGCAAGCATTAAATCAAAATCAACTCCTAGTAGCTCATAACCAAGATATTTTAAAAGCACACTTGTCTTTTTATAATCAAAGGTTGATTTATGATTTGATGTATCACTTAAAAAAAGCTGTAAGTCGATACTTAAACCAATTAAATCACAAGGAATAATAAATACACCTTTATGATTCTTAAGTACAATAGCTAATATTTTTGCCTTATGATAATTTGATTCCATTGTTTCTATATAAATAGTACTATAAGGAACTAATATTTCCTTTAAATCATAAGGGTCATCTATAATTTTATATTCCATATTAGCTATAGTTTTTTCCTCTTTATTCTTAAGAGCTAATTCCTTAAGAAGAGAATTAAGCTCAAGATATTCATAGAATTCCTTTAATCTTTTAAAATCAGGAGTTCCTTTTTTAGTATCATCAAGATTAATTCCAATAGGTGCATCTCTTAATATAGTTACCATTTTTTTAGTAACTAATGCATCCTGGCTATATTCCTTTATTTTAGCTCCTAGGGCGCCCTTAATATTATCCATATTTTCAATAATATTTTCTAAGGTTTCATATTCGTTTAAAAGCTTTATAGCTGTCTTTTCACCAACACCAACAATTCCTTTAAGATTATCTGATTTATCTCCCATCATCGCCTTTAGGTCAATAAACTGATTTACATTTATACCATATACATCATAGAAGTGACTTTCATCAAAATCCTCTAAATCCGTCATTCCTTTTTTAGTTAGATGGACAGTTACATTATCGCTAATAAGCTGTAATAAATCCTTATCAGATGAATATATATCAACCCTAAAGCCATTTTCTTGCCCTAGCTTAGATAGAGTACCAATAATATCATCAGCCTCGTATAGATCTATTTCTAATTGCTTAATATCCATAATATTTAAAAATTCCTTTAAGTGAGCAATTTGCATTCTCATCTCATCAGGCATTTTTGCTCTTCCGGCCTTATAATCACTTATAATATCATGTCTAAATGTATGCTTACCCTTATCAAAGGCTACTAGCATATTATCATATTCACTGTTTGTTAAATTATTAATCATTCTTGCGAATGCAAAAATAGCATTGGTATACATACCCTTACTATTAGCTTTTATATTACCAGTCGCTGCCATACCATAATAGGCACGATACATTAATGAATTTCCATCTACTAAAATTAATCTTTTCATAAGCTTATTCCTCCTATGATTTATTAATAATTATATCATTTTTAAATTATAAAAAAAATGGTATTTCAAAAATACCATTTAAATTACTTACTATTTGGAAATACAATAGGATTTTTAGCTTTATTACTCTTTTTATATAGTACAATAGTTCTTCCTATTGTTTGAACAATTTCAATATTTACATCCTCAAATATTTCACATGCCTCTTCCATTGTACAATCTGAATTTTGTAATATAGAAACCTTTATAAGCTCATTTTTCATTAAACAATTAACGATAGAATATTTCATCTCATCACTTATTCCATCCTTACCAATTTGAAATACTGGCTTAAGAGGATTAGCAAGACTCTTTAAATAAGCCTTTTGTTTTGGTGTTAGCATAAGTCAATCATTCCTTTCACGAGGGTTAGTATATCACATTTTTTCTAATTGCTCAATAACATTTATGATATCATCATTAATAACGATATCTGCCATGTCATCATATTGAGTAGTTTCTTTATTTATGAGTATTAGGCTATTACCTCTAAAATACCTAACAAAGGATGCCGCTGGATAAACATTTAAGGAAGTTCCTACAATCACCATTGTATCAGCTCTAGAAATAGCGTTTAATGCATTATTTACTACCTCATCATTAAGCCCTTCCTCATACAAGACAACATCTGGCTTAATTATTCCCCCACACTCGCAGTATGGTACATGAGTAACACTAATTTCATCTAAGCTATAAAACCTGTGGCATCTCATACAGTAATTACGCCATACACTACCATGAAGCTCATAAACTTTAGTACTTCCTGCTGCTTGATGAAGTCCATCAATATTTTGGGTTACAACACTTACGTTTTTTGTTTTTTCTAAATTGGCAAAAAATTTATGAGCCTTATTATATAAGGCATTCCTATAAACCATTTTTTTACCATAAAAATCATAGAATAGTCCAGGATTTTTCATAAAAAAGCTATGGCTTATTATTTCCTCTGGTCTAATGTTACCATATAGCTCACTATATAATCCGTTAGCTGATCTAAAATCGGGAATATTAGTTGGGCTTGGACAAGATATTCCTGCCCCTGTAAATATAACAATATTTGAAGCCTCATCTAAGGCTTTTTTTAATCTTTCAATATTTTTCATACATATCACAAACAAAAGGAGCCCAAAGGCTCCTCGCATTAAGCATAGCCAAAACCTTACATAGAAAAACTTCGTCTCGACTACACCATCAAGCATATAACTATGCTTCATAGATAATAATTATTATCTTTATTTTTAATATTAAGTTTTTTGTTTGTGCTCTCCTTTCTTTAAAATCGCTAGGATTGCTCCTTACACCTATAATATATCATAGATTTTAAATTTATGAAAGCGTTTTTATAAATTTAATACATTTGTTATAAAAATATCAATATTTTTATTAATTTTCTTCATAATTTTTTATAATACTTAAATATCCATAATTCTTATTATCTACTTTAGTTCTTTTGAAAATAATAATAACATTTATATACATCTTTTTTGTTTTAAAACAAGAATATATTTTAATAGTATCATTAAAAGCTAAATCCTCTATTGATTTATTAAAATCCTCTAAATCCTCTAAAGAAAATAACGACATATAATCATCTATATAGCTAGATATAAATTCATTCTCTTCTATTTGTAATATTTCTAATAATTTATTATTATACAATAATATTTTATTAGTATCTAAATCACATTTAATAAAACCGTATTCAAAGCTATTTAAAAGCTCATCTCTATCTAAAATAGCTCTATGCTCACTAGTAATATCATCTATTGATACAAAGAAATAATTAACTGAGATATCTTGATTATTAACATAAGTCATCCTACATCTTAACCATTTAATATTTCCAGTATTATTTAATCTTCGATATTCAAATAAAACACTACTCTTATTTCTAATACATTCATTAATATTATTTAACACATTATCTAGATCACTAGGATAGATATTATCAAGTACATTTCTACTTTTTAAATAGAATTCCTTACGAGGAGTTTCAATTATTTCAAAATACCTTTCATTTAATCTAACAGCCTCTAATCTATCTCTTCTATAGATAAAAATTCCTAAGGCTGAGGTTGTAGAATTAAAGAAATCATCCGTAATAATATTCTTACTCCATACACTATCATCAGTAGCATTAGTTGTTTGTGCCTTAGTTTGGAATAATTTATTACCATTCGTAAACATATTTACATATTCTAAGGCCTTGATTGGCTTAGAAAAATAATATCCCTGAGCCATTTCACAGCCAATGGATTTAATGTATTCAACCTGTTCAATGGTCTCAGTGCCCTCAACAACAATCTTAAGTCCAAGCTGATGCGCCATAGTAACAATACTTTCAATAATTGTTTTACCCTTAACCGTTTCATTAGAATTATCAAATCCTGATAGGAACTTTAAATCAATTTTTAAAACATCAACCTCAAATTGTCTTAAAGTATTTAATGAGGAATATCCACTACCAAAATCATCCATTAATATAGTAAATCCCTTACTTTTAAATTCCTTAATAATTGATACAACATCCACCGTTCCATCAACATAGGCTGATTCTGTTATTTCAAGCTCTAATAGATTATGAGGAATACTATATTTTCTTACTAAATTTTCAATATAATCAGGTAATCCCTTTTCTAACAAATCCATTTTAGAAATATTAACACTTACTGGAGGTGGTGTTAATCCCTTGCTTCGCCATTCACTAAGGTATTTAGCGGTTCTTTCCCAAATGAATTTATCAATTTTAGTAATAAGTCCATTATTTTCAAGCGCAGGAACAAATTCACTTGGTGGAATCATTCCAAGCTTAGGATGATTCCATCTAACTAATGCCTCAGCACCGCCAACCATATCCTGCTGCAGGTCATATTTAGGCTGAAAGTATACTAAAATCTCTTCATTTAAAATAGCTTCATCAAGGCTATTTACATAAAACTGTTCCTTCTCTAGCTTAGCTATCATTTCCTTATCAAAATAAGCTATTGACGAATCAAAATTATTTTTTATTGTTTTTACTGCAATATTAGCTCTTGAATAAGCCTGTTCCACGTCCATTTTATTATATTCAATAAAATATACACCTATACTAAAGGCAATAGAGTATTTAGAATTAATTCTAATTTGATCTAAATCTTCAAATAAATCCTTTATTTTATCCTTTGATGCAGGCATAATCCAGCTAAATTTATCAGATTCAATCCTACCAAATATTTTGATTCTACCCTCTTTATAAAAATCTAATAATTTATCAGCAATTTGAATTAAAATAGTATCAGCTGCATCTGTACCATAATATTCATTAACAAGCTTAAATTTATTTATATCAAACGCAATCATTGCATACATTGAATTAGTATTCTCTAAAAACCTTTTACATTGCTTATAATAATATGATCTATTATATATTTTAGTTAGATAATCTAATTCTCTAAGCTCGGCATTTTTCTTTTTTGAACGAACTAAAATAAGAAAAATAATAAAAACTAAAATAGCTATAATTACCAGTACAATAAAAATACATATTAAGATTTCAACATTTATATTTTTTAAAAAGCTTATAAAACTTAAATTCATATTGTCCCTCTTTACTTATACTGCTATTAATAAGAAAAAATAAAGAGGAATCCCTCTCTTATTTTTTCTTTTTTACTGAAAATCCAAATTTACCTATATTTTTTCCTAAAGTAAAATATTCACCATGAGAATATGTAATAAGATTACTTTCATTTAAGCAAAACCTACCAGACTCATCCATATATTTATCATCTATTGATACTCCAAGTACTTTTGCAATAAACATATCATGGCTTCCAAGCGGCTTTATTTCCACCACCTCACACTCAATACTAAGAGGAGACTCTAATATTGAAGGTGCGGATACATATTTAGAAGCTAGTGGCGTAAGTTGTGCTTCTTTAAATTTATCAACATCCCTACCACTTTTTACACCACAATAATCACAAGCCTTACATAAATCCTTTGTAACAAGATTTATAACAAACTCCTTAGTTTCAGCAATAATAGAATATGAATATCTTTCCTTACGAAGAGAAATATAAAGCATAGCTGGATTAGTACATATAGTTCCACACCACGCAACCGTAGCTATGTTAGGCTTTTCTCCTGGTCTTTGTGAGGTTACCATAACTGCAGGTACAGGGTATAGCATATTTCCTGGCTTCCAATATTCTCTAGACATTTTTCTTCTTATGGTTTTTTACTACCTCTAAAACCATTTCTCCCATCTTTTCCATACATTTTTCTTGATCATATTTACCTGCCTGAGATAGATAAATCTCTTCCATTTCCCTTTTTTCTTCAGGATTATCAATATAATAATCAATAACTCTAGCTAAATCCTTAGGCTTTCTATGCTTAAATATACAATTAGGACCTGCCGCAAAATTTTTAGTAGCACTATTTTTACTATCTGAAACAATAGTTAGCTTACCTATGCACATAGCCTCTAAGCAGGCAATACCCTCAAGCTCTGCAACAGCTGGGTGTACATATATATCACAATAATTTAAAACCTCAATAATTTCATGTCTATCATAAAACTTGAATATAGGATTAATACCCACCTTTTTAGCTGTTTTTCGATATTTCTTTTCCATTGGACCCTTACCTGCTAAAATAAGCTCTATCTTATCTTTATGTTTAGAATATTTCATGGCTTTTATTAAAGTAATTTGATCCTTTTCTTTGGCATATCTTCCTGTAGATAAAACAACTATTTTATCCTCTAATTCTAAAGGCTTTGGTATATCCATTTTTTTTACATAGGAATGTATTCCATTACTAATTACATATCCATTTGTTTTTCTTTTAATATTAGATTCAAAATCATTTTTTATAAACTCTGTAGGATAATGAATAGCATCAAGATATCTAAATACATGCTTATAAATGTATTTGTAAATAAACTTATTTACAGCCTTAACATTTTGCATAAAAATGTGGCTTGATAGGTTTTGAGCCTGCATATGAAATCCTGCAATAAGTGGCTTATCCATTTCATAAGCCATTTTAGCAGCTGCAGCACCTAAAGAAAGTGGAATCATAATATAAACTAAATCGGCATCCTTAATAGCCTCATACACAACATCCTTATCAACCTTTGCAAGTGTAACACCATTCTTTTTAACATATCCATTGAATGGTCCTACATTTAAATTAGGTACTACAAAATAACCCTCTTGACCTATTTTAGCTTGATCTGCACATAAAAAACTTACATTATTTCCTTGTTTTTTCAAATAATTATAAAGATTTAAAGTAACAATGGTTGTACCATTATTTTCTTCCCCTAAAACATCACTAACAATTGTAATGTTCATATTAATGCCTCTCTTTCAATAATAAACACTAAAATTTTATATCAATATACATTAATTGTCAATTTTCATTATTTTATGATAGTTCTACTATCCTTAATATCTAATTCTTCATTAACTATTTTTTTCATATTACTATCTATATAATAAGAAAGACCATCAAATAAAATATCTTTAGCATTTCTTATATATAATACCTTAGGTGTTCCCTTTAATATAGAATATATACTAGGTCTTAGGTCTATTCCTTCCTTCTTCCAATTAGTTTTTCTAACAATAGATACACTAATATTACTAAATATAATATTATTTATATTATTTTCTCCATATATTAATATACCATTTTCACCAATACTATTTATATTATTAAATTTAATATTAGAAATCATACCTACTAGACTATCTTTTTTTCTTCTAATAGCACTAATAGCTATCGCCTCTGCTTTGCCCCACCAATGAATTGGTGAAAATCTTTTTGTTTCAATATCAATATTATTAAATTCTATATTAGATATATTACCCTTATCTCTTAACTGGATAGATATTCCTCTATTACTATTTTTAATCTTAATATTATTGAATTTAATATTATTAAAATCTCCCTCTGTTTCACTTCCTATTTTAATAGCTGCGCTAGTTGAAGTTAAAGTACAATCACTAACAATAATATTTTCAGTATTTCCATATTTAATGGCACTAGATGTCGACTTTAAAACAATACAATCATCAGCTGATGATATTAAGCAATTTTTAATAGTGATATTTTTAGAATGATCAGGATCAATTCCATCACAATTAGTCATCTTTAGATTATTATCAATTATAATATTTTCTATTATTCCACCATTACATCCCACTAGATGAACAGTCCAAAAGGCACTTTTAGTTAATTTTACACCCTTTATAGAAAAATTTTTACAATCCTCAAAATATATTAAAGGTTTCAAAACAGTATAATTAATCCTATAAAACTTTATAAAACCTCCTAAATACAGTATAATTTAATTGTACTATATAGGAGGTTTTATATTTTATGAAATATTATTCTTCAAAAACAGTAACTCAAATATTAGGAGTGACAGCTCAAACTTTAAGAAATTGGGATAGGGAAGGAAAACTTAAACCAGCTTATGTTAAGAGTAATGGCTATAGATACTACTCAGAAGAATCTATATTAGCTTATACTCAAGAAAGAAAAACAAAAAAGAATTTGAATGTTATAGGATATGCTAGAGTATCAAGCAAAAAACAATCAGATGATTTAGAAAGACAAGTTAATAATATCAAAACTTATATCTCTTCTAAATATGAAACATTTGATATTATAACTGATATTGGATCAGGAATAAATTATAATAAACCAGGGCTAAGAAAACTAATTGAGAAAATCAATAAAAAGGAAGTTGATTTAATAATAGTTTTATATAAGGACAGATTATTAAGGTTTGGATTTGAACTTGTTGAATACTTTGCAGAGCTTAACAATGTTAAGATTGAAGTATTAGACAAAGTAGATAAGAATCAAGATCAAGAATTAGTTGAGGATCTAGTTCAAATAATAACTGTCTTTTCATGTAAGCTACAAGGAAAAAGAAAAAAGAAAACTAAAGATTTAATAGATGATTTTTCTAAAAAAATCATTGAAACAAATGATTAAACAAACTTTTTCAGTTCTTTTTCTAAAACTATAAAACTATACAAATAAGTAGACTTTTCTATTGTTTTATAGTATGATAATAGTAGGAAAGGGAGTGTTTGTTTATGTACACATATAAGGTTATGATACATCCAAATAACAAACAAGAAACTAAAATACGTCGTACATTAAATAAATGTATTGAATGTAATAATATAATTTATGATTATTTAGATTCATTTGTAAAAAATAAACAACTACTTCCTAATATTCGTGATGTAAGAAAATGGTTTACAGTACAAAAATCTATTAAGGATAATGAGGTTCTTCTAAAAAGAGAAGGCTTAACAAAAAAAGAAATGATAGCTAATCATTTAGATACATTATTTTATGATGTGTCTAATGACGCTTTAAAACAAGAAGTAAAGAACACCTATAATTCATTTGTAAGATATTTTAAAAAGCTATCAGGATATCCTGTTAAAAAAGAATATCAAGCATATAAGAAATCCTTTTATGTTGATCCATATAAAATAGAGTTTACAGATAGAAAGGTAAAACTTGAAAAGATAGCTAACAATCAAAAAGAAAATAGAAGGGTATTAAATCTAATCTCATTAGCTGAAAAGAATAGAATACCAACTAATGCTACATATTATAATCCTAGAGTAGTGCTAGAGGGAGATAAGTTTTATATAGTAGTATCAGTTGATGATGAGTTCGCCCCAAAGAAAAAGAAAGAAATAAATAAAGATAAAACAATAGGTATAGATGTTAATATTAAATCTATTGTCACAAGTGATAATATAGTATATGAAACAGTAACAAAAACAAAAAACTATAAAAAGGCAAACAAGCAATTCAAAAGAGCACAAAGAAAAATGTCCAAAAGATATGAACTATCAAAGTCTTTAAATAAAGAATTAAGATATTCAAAAAATTATCAAAAGATTAAAAGAAAGTGGAGAAAGTATAAAGATAGACTACTACATCTAAGAGATGATCACATAACAAGAATCATTAATGATATAGATGAGTTATCACCATATAAAATATGTGTTGAGAGCTTAGATGTAAATTCCATGAAAAAAAGAGAAAAGGGAAAAAGAAAAACAATAGCCCAAGGAATACAAGAAAACCCCTTTAGAAAATTCTTAAAAACATTAGAAGAAAGACTGAAAAAAATAGGAATACAAATTATCTATGCAGATAAATGGTATCCCTCAAGTAAAAAATGTAGTCAATGTGGATATATAAAAGATAATTTAAAGCTTAGTGATAGAATATTTTTGTGCCCTAAATGTAATATAAAGCTAAATAGAGATTATAATGCAGCAATTAATTTAAATAAATATATAAAAACAAACTGTTAACTGCTAAATTATATGAGAGAAATAACAATATATTGAATCAAAATAAATAAGGGTGAGCTGTTTTAATTTGCATAATTAAGCCTCAAATAATTTGATAAACAACAAACTAAATAAAAAAATACGTATACGTTCGTGCGGAATTAACGTCTTAGGAGAGTACATACCAACTGTTTTACTATAAACAGGGCTCGATGAATAAGAAAATGAACTCGAATTCTATAGTATTATAGAGTTTTGTAGGTTTTGTTGAACGGAATTCTAGGATAAAAGGCTCCTTCAATATGATACGGAGTAACATTTCCATAAAAAATCTCTTCATTGCCATCAATTATACCCATTCCTTCTATGCTTATATTAGTTTCATTATACGCATAAATAAAGTATTTACTTGGCTTACCATCATATTCACAGTTCTCCCAGGTTGGTGCATCTATACTAGTATTTCTATTTACTTTAATATCATAAAATTCATCTAGATTACTACTAAGCTTTATAATAGCTCCCTCACTTAAATATAAGCAAACATTACTACGAAGCCTTATAGTATTACATAGGTATAGTCCACTAGGAATAATAACTCTCCCTCCACCCTCCTCACTACATTTTTCTATTGCATAATTAATAGTATTTGTATCATTATTAAATTTAATAATATCCTTAATATTTATATCCATGTTGCCTCCTATAGAAAAAAGACTTTTATTCCAAACAAGAATAAAAGTCTATCATATTATTTTTTTGCTAATCGTCTTTGTTCAGCAAGATCTAATATTAATTTTTCTGTCTTGTCCCAGCCAATACATGCATCTGTAATAGATTTTCCATAAATTCCTTCTTCAACCTTTTGATTTCCATCTTCAATATAAGATTCAATCATAAGACCCTTTACCATTTTATTAACGGCTTCACTATGTCTTGTTGAATGTAGTACTTCCTTAGCAATTCTTATTTGCTCTAAATACTTTTTACCTGAATTAGAATGGTTACAATCAATAATTAAGGCTGGATGTTGATATTTAGCCTCATCATACTTTTCAGCAAGTCTAATTAAATCCTCGTAATGATAATTTGGACTTGATTCACCAAATTTATTAACATAACCTCTTAAAATAGCGTGTGCTAGTGGATTTCCCTTTGTTTCTACTTCCCATTGTCTATAAATGAAGGTATGTGCACTTTGGGCAGCCTTGATAGAATTTAACATAACGGTAATATCTCCGCTAGTTGGATTTTTCATTCCAACTGGAACATCAAGTCCTGATGCAACTAATCTATGTTGTTGATTTTCAACAGATCTAGCTCCTACTGCAACATATGATAATACATCTGATAAATATAAATAATTATCTGGATATAGCATTTCATCAGCACAGCTAAAACCAGTCTCCTTTAATACATCCATATGTAGCTTTCTTATAGCTATTACACCCTTTACCATATCTGACTTATTATTTGGATCTGGTTGGTGAAGCATTCCCTTATAACCCTCACCTGTAGTTCTTGGCTTATTAGTATAAACACGTGGACAAATTAAAATAACATCCTTTACAGCCTCTTGAACTACTCTTAATCTCTTAATATAGTCAATTACAGAGTCCTCTCTATCAGCAGAACATGGTCCAATAATTAATAATAATCTATCATCAGAACCTGAAATAATATTTTTTATTTCCTCATCATTCTTAGCTTTAATTTTAGCTAAGCTTTCATCTAAAGGATACATTTGTTTTATTTCTTCTGGAGTTGGTATTGCTCTTTTTAAATTCATATTCATAACTAAAACCTCAATTCTTATTTGATTATACCATAAATTTATTATTTTAGTTTAGTAAAATACATTTTCAAGCTATTTTTTTATTTATAATTACAAAAGTAATATATAAATGATATAATATTTTACAGGTGATAATAAATGAAAAATATAGATAAAGAATACATAAGTGAATTGGCATATAAAATATTTTTAACTGATTCTCCTAGTGGATATAGTAATAATATTAATAAGCTTTTACTTGAGATTTTAGATAGTCTTGGATATAATGCCAACGAAACTAATAAAGGAAATATTAAATTATTTATTGAAGGAGAGGATACTTCTAAAACCGTAGCTACTTCAGCTCACGTTGATACTC
This sequence comes from Anaeroplasmataceae bacterium, assembly GCA_051874255.1. GTDB lineage: Bacteria > Bacillota_I > Bacilli_A > Acholeplasmatales > Anaeroplasmataceae > UBA3206. Next base: position 2,521 of record JBJEFR010000086.1, on the reverse strand, counting down.
TTGGTTTAATGGTTAGATCTATAAATAATGATGGTACACTAAATGTGACAAATGTTGGAGGACCAATTATCCCGACTCTTGATGGTGAGTATTGTAAAATAGTCACAAGAGATTTTAAGGAATATAGTGGTACTATACTATGTAAAAGTGCAAGTATTCATGTTTATGATGATGCTAAGGAAAAGCCTAGAAAGCTTGAAACTATGGAAATTAGAATTGATGAGATTGTTAAATCTAAGGATGATGTCGAAAAGCTTGGAATCCAAAATGGAGACTATATTTGCATTGATCCTAAAACCACAATTACTGCATCGGGATTCTTAAAAAGCAGATTTATAGATGACAAGGCTTCAGTTTGTGCTATTCTTAATGTCTTAAGGAAACTAAAGGCTGAAGGGAAAAAGCCAAAATATAATACCTATGTTTATTTTGTAAATCAAGAAGAGGTTGGACATGGTGCCGCTACTACTGATGCAAATGTAGATGAATTCGTTACAGTAGATATGGGATGCATCGGTCTTGATTTGGCAGGAAATGAATATGCTGTTAGTATTTGTGCTAAGGATTCTGGAGGTCCTTACAGCTATGATTTAACTACAAAACTAATTAATTTATCCAAAAATAATAACATCAATTATGTGGTAGATGTATTCCCTTTTTATGGTTCTGATATCGGAGCTGCATGGAAAAGTGGAGTTGATTGTAAGGGTGCCTTAATAGGACCTGGAGTTCATGCAAGTCATGGAATGGAAAGAACCCATCTTGATGCAATTATTTCTACTTCTAATCTATTATATTTGTATTTAACAAATAAATAAAATATATTTAAAAAGCTCGTATAATTTTCACTTAATTATACGAGTTTTTTAGTTCTATACATTGTTAATTTACCAATGTTAATATTATTGTTTGGTAAATCAACAATTATTACATAAAAAAATAGGCAATTTCAAATTGCCTATTCCTTTATTTAATTAAATATAAAAGCTCATTGGGTATGTTAAATAACAAACCTCTTCTAATTCCTCACAGCTTACAAATCCTGGTAGAGCTTTAAGAAGTGATGGAATACGATTAACTATTGTTGCACAAGTATGTGCTACTGTATCAGGCTTTACAACACCAAACTTGACATTAGGCTCACCCTCAATGCACCAATCACACATATCACCATCATCAGGTCCATAAACTTTACCTATAGTTTCTTCTTCTATGATAATTCCTTGTTGTGTTTCAATAGTAACAACTGCAGACATTCCTATACATTTACCTGCTTTTATGGTATGACCTAGAGTTTTACTATATAAATCATGATCAATTATATAAGGTACATTTTTTTGTGATATAGACTTTATAGTTAGACCAAGCTTTGAAGCAATAGCCTCACTTGCATTCCATGCATATGATGGAATAACCTCTGTTGGATGGGCAATAGTACGCTCAAATTCTTCCTTTGTTAAATCACAACCATGAGCCTCTGCTAATGCTAAACCATAGTCCTCTACATTATAGCTATAGCTTCCTTTAATCTTTTTGATATTATGGCATCCTCCACATACAAGTCCAACCATATTAATCCAATAAATATCTTGCATACCAGAACCAGTAATTGTACATCCCATTTCCTTAGCTAATATATCAAGCTTATTAGTAAGTGCACTATTTGTATTCCAAGGATAAATAGCCTCTTCACATGTTGTAATAACATTTATTCCTCTTCTTAAGCATTTTTCACACATTGGATAAATATCACTAATAAAGCTAAATAATGTTACGATAGCTACATCTGCATCACATGAATCTAATACCTCATCAGCATCAGATGATATTAAAACACCTGTTTTAACTCCAAGCTCTGCAAAATCTCCAACATCCATACCTATCTTTTCTGGGTCTGTGTCAATAGCTCCAACGATTTCTGCACCCTTTTCATGTAGATAACGTAAAATGTATTTTGACATTTTACCACATCCGTATTGAACTACTTTAATTTTTCTCATTTTTTCCTACTTCCTTTCTATTTTTAGTATTCTATAAATTAGATCAATTATTCATTTTCTGTATCGCTCTTCTAACTATATTATAATACAAAATAGACGGAAGATAAATATTTTATGCAATATTTCTATTTTTTAAAATATAATAGCTTCCTATAGCTATACCAACACTAAATATTCCACCACCAACAATACACATAATTAAATTAGTTATAGTACTGTTAAGAGGAGTAATCATAGGAATCATTGTAAATAATAGCATTCCTATTCCCAGTGATATAACAATAGACATCCACAGCTTTGACCCACCTATAAAGCTTGCCAAGATATATAATGATATAAATATTGATACTAAGAATAGCTTAGATAAAATAGACATAACTATATTATAAGCATTTACTCCTTCTAATCTAAAGGATAATCCTGATATGGCACCGCCTATCATAGCACCTATTATAAACATAATAATCATATTAACTCCAACAATAAATAGTACTATTTCCTTAGAAATTATATAATCATTC
>JBJEFR010000085.1:0-1500 GCA_051874255.1 Anaeroplasmataceae bacterium | reverse complement strand
TTATATGTGTAGTTATTCTTTGAAGCACAAACAACTGAGTAACCAATCTCGTACACTTATCTTTGTAAAATCAATAGGATTAGTATAGGAATAACAGTCAATGCTACTATCTATTCCTTTTTTATTTTACAAAGGAGTTGATACATATGCTTAAGATTGTATATCCAATTTGCTGTGGTTTGGATGTTCACAAGACGATTCTTATGGCTACAATTGCTAAAACTGATAATAAGAATATCACTACTTATGAAACAAGAGAATTCACTTCTATCAATTCGAGTATTTTATCTTTAAAACAGTGGTTGTTAGACAACAACTGTAAAGACCTTTGTATGGAATCCACTGGTAAATATTGGATTCCCGTTTTCAATTTGCTTGAAGACTCTATTAATATTTTTCTTGTTCACCCTAAATATGTCAAAGCTATTAAGGGTAAGAAAACAGATAAAAAGGATTCTAAATGGATTGCTGATTTATTCAAACATGATTTAATCCAAGCCTCCTTTATTCCACCAGCTGATATTAGAGCTTTAAGAGACATTTGCCGATATCGTTATAAATTAGTTAATATCAAGACTGGTGAAAAAAATAGAGCCCAAAATTGTATGACCGTTTCTAATATAGGTATTGATAAAATATTAACTGATTGTTTCGGAAAATCAGGTACTAATATTATGAAATACCTAATTGAAAATAAAAACGGTGAAATTGATAATGATAAGGTAAAATCTCTACTTAATAAAAGTCTTAAAAAGAAGAGCGACCAAATCATTGAATCAATTAATGGTTCACATATTGAAGATGATCAACTTTTTAAATTAGATGTTATTTATAATCATTTAGATAATTTGAATGGTTTTATTACTACTATTGAAGATGAATTAATCAATAGAGTTAAAAAATATCAAACATTTGTTGATCTAGCATGTGAACTTCCAGGTATTGATACCTTTTCAGCTATTTGGATAATTGCTGAAATAGGTACAAATATGGATGTTTTTCAAGATGCTAAACATTTAACATCTTGGGCTGGACTTACACCTACAAACAATGAATCAGCCGGCAAAAAACATTCCACTAAAATTTCTCATGCGGGATGTTATATCAAACCTCTTCTAATTCAATGTGCTTTATGTGCTATTAAGGTTGCCAACAATAAATACTACTATAACAAATATATTAGTATCAAAAAGCGTAGAGGTCACAAGAAGGCTATCATTGCTATTGCTAGAATGATGCTTACTGCTATCTACTATATGTTTAAGACTGGTGAACCTTGGAATCCTTACGACTACGAAGATGCCAATATCTTACGTCCTAAACGAGTTGTATTAAACAATTCCAATGTTTTAGAATATTTATCTAATTTAGGAATTGATACTACTGATTTGACAAATAAATTAAATGAATTAAATTCAACACAGCTATAATTCAATTAATTTTATAAGCGTCTTTTTATTAGGTAATTGTCCTGGACTTTTAAAAAATGCTAAAATCAGG
>JBJEFR010000084.1:0-1515 GCA_051874255.1 Anaeroplasmataceae bacterium | reverse complement strand
GAAAAAAAACCATCAAAATGATGGTTTTTTAATTATTTATAAAAGCTTTCTTTAATCTATCCATAAAATAAATATTATTTTGAGCAAATCTTATACGATGATTGCTATATCTACATTTGATTGTTTTAAAATTCGCAAGTCTATAGCTTAAATTATCAACTGTTACCCATGTTTCTAGGCAGTCATTATTAATAATAGTAATCTCCTTACCTGCACTTAAAAGTAAGGGAGATCCAAGTGTACGATAAGCTTTAGAATTGATACTTGCAATCTCAGTTAATTGAAATGCTTTTAATGCTGGATCTACAACGCATCCATGAAGAGATTTATTATAAGCAGTTGAACCAAAAGGTGAAGAAATACATAATCCTGTCCCTCTAAATAATTCAAGCTCCTTACCATCTATTAGTACATCTACAATTAATGTTCTTGGAGGATTAATAACGGTTATTTCATTTAAAGCTATACCACTAGTTATACCATCAGAGGTTTCTATTTCATAATCTAGTAGTCCAACCTCTTCTATTATATAATCCTTATTATTAATCATTTGAGCTACCTTATCAATTTCTTCAACAGTAAAATTGGTAATAAATCCTAAATGACCTGTGTTTATACTAAATATAACTATATCATCACAAATATCGCTATAGCTATGTAGGGCTTTAAGTATAGTTCCATCTCCTCCAACGCTTATAACAATATCTGGTTTTTTATCATCATATGGTAGTTTTATTTTACTTTTAATTTCTATAGCTAATTTTTGACTATATTCATCATGCTTTGATACTATACAATACTTCATATAATCACCAACCTTGCTATTTTATTTTATCATAACCCTTGAATATTTACTATAAAAATATATATAATTAAGCTAGGTGATAAAATGAGACAAAATATTGAAATCGAGTTTAAAACTAAATTATCAGAATCAAAATATAATGAATTATTAAAAGTATTCAATCTAGAAGATCAAATATTTACTCAAATAAATCATTACTTTGATACCTTAGATAATGACTTATTAAACAAAAAAATAGTGTTACGAATAAGGCAAAAGGGAAACATTTATAAATTAACTAGCAAAATGAATAATCCAAATGGTAATAAGGAGAATTTAGAGACACATATAGAATTAAAGGAAAGCGATGCTATAAATATGCTTAAAAATGGATTTGATGCGTCTATCATAAATATCCCATATAAAGTTTTTAAGGTATGTGAACTTACTACTCATCGTGCAAAAACTCAATATTTAGATGGTATAGTTTTCCTTGATAAAAGTGAATATAATGGCATTACTGATTATGAGCTAGAATATGAAGCTAATAGTCACGATAATGCTTTAAATAATTTTAATGAGCTTTTAAAAAGCTTTAATATTGAATATGAAAAATCAATTTCAAAATCTAAAAGATGTAGAATGACAAAAAAATAGTTCAATTTGAACTATTTTTGAATATTTAAAATAATCAATGTGTTAATTCTAACTTTAAAATAATCGATGTGTAA
>JBJEFR010000083.1:0-5543 GCA_051874255.1 Anaeroplasmataceae bacterium | reverse complement strand
AAAGATGTTTGTAAACACAATATTTTTTTGTGTCTACAAACATCTTATCATTTCAGATTAATGATAGTGATTTTTTAGTTTTTTTCTATAACTCTCATTTTTGCACTATGAGATCTTTGGTTTTCCAAAATCTCCTCTTCACTAGGTAAAATAGGCTTTTTGGTAACAAGGCTAAATGGAGGAAGCGTATTAATTACTATAGGAAGACCATCCGGAATATTTAGAGTACTTTTTTCCTTAAATACTGTTTTACATAATCTATCCTCTAATGAATGGAAGGTAATAACAACTGCTCTTCCACCCTTATTTAACATAAGAAGGGCATCGTTTATTGAATCCTCAAATACTCTTAATTCATCATTTACGGCAATACGCAATGCTTGAAATACCTGTTTTGCAGGATGTCCCTTTTTATTTAAAACCTTTTGAGGGAGGGCACTTTTAATAATATCTACTAGCTCAAAGGTTGTATTGATTACATTATTTTTTCTATATTCTTCTATTTTTCTAGCTATTTGCTTTGAAAATTGCTCCTCACCATATCTAAAAAATATATTACATAGCTCCTGGAAGCTATATTCATTAACAATTTTTTTTGCAGTAAGCTCCTTGGTTTGGTCCATTCTCATATCAAGAGGTGCATCATAACGATATGAGAAGCCTCTTTGTGGAATATCTAGCTGGAATGAGGAAACTCCTAAATCATAAATTACACCATCAATATGGCTAACACCTAATTTTTGTAGTTCTTCTTTTATATATTTAAAATTAGATTTTATAATAGTGTAATTGCTAGATATTTTATCAAGTCTTTCCTTGGCTTTACTGATTGCATAATCATCTTGGTCGAAGCAATATAAATGCCCCTTCTCTAACTTACTAAGGATTAATGAACTATGTCCACCACCACCTAAGGTACAATCTACATATACACCATTTGGATTAATATTTAATTGATTTATTGCCTCATGCAATAGCACAGAATAATGACCATATTCCATAAAAATCCTCCTTAAATAGAAAATAGATGCCTCTTGCATCTATTTCTATATCAATCTTATTCAGACTTAGCTTCTTTTGTAGCTACAACTTGCTTTCCCTTGTAGAATCCACAATTTCCACATACTCTATGAGATAGTGTTAATTCTCCACAATTAGGACATACTACCATATTAGGCACGTTTAAAGCTAAATGAGATCTTCTCATACCCTTCTTTGCCTTTGAAGTACGACGAAATGGTACTGCCATAAATAAATACACCTCCTGATTTTATTTAAGTAGTTCACTTAAAGATGCAAATGCAGGATTAATACTTTCCTCTTCCTCTACATCATCACTTAAAAATTCCTCATCCTCACCAACGGTTCTCATTGGCTTTTCACAAAGAATTGCAGTAACTATAGATTCAGTAGTATCAATAGTTTGTCCTTCAATTAAATTCACATCTTCATCTTCACTAATAAGAGATTTTGCATAAACCTCTTCAGTACTTGTGCTTATAGCGACATTTATTGGCTTTAAGCTTATAGCACTTTCAATAACAAGTGATGTATTAATCTCCATTGATATTAAATATCTTTCATGAGACACTTCACTTATTACTCCAACAACTTTAACTGGTGATGAAGAAATAATATCTTCAAATCCATTTAATTCTTCGCTTAAATCTAATTCTTCTTCATAATGATATGGAAGTCTTAGCTTACGAAGCTGTGCAATAGCAATTCGCATAAAATCACCTCAGCCTAAATGATTATATTATTTTTACATACATTTGTCAATACATAATGAATTATTTAAAAATAAGAGTTTTAATATGATATAATAAAGCCATAGGCTGGAGGGACTAGGATGAAAATTGTAGGAATAATTGTTGAATATAATCCACTACATAATGGGCATTTATATCATTTTAATCAAATAAAAAAGATGTCAAATGCTGATATAATTATTGCTGTAATGTCATCAAGTATTGTTAATAGAGGAGAAATTTCTGTATTTACTAAATTTGATAAGGCAAAATTAGCTCTAGACCTAGGAGTAGATATTGTAGTTGAACTACCTAGTGTATATACTTTACAAAATGCTGATGTATTTGCATATAGAGCTGTCTCAATTTTAAACTATTTAAATACAAGCGAAATATGGATTGGTAGTGAAAGCAATAATATTACTTTATATAAGGATTATTATAATGTATTGGATACAAATAAATATAATGATATTTTAAAAGAAAGCCTTAATAAAGGACTTTCCTATAAAGCTTCTTCTAACAACGCATTTAAAGCCTTTAATTTAGAGCCTTTATTATCAAATGATATGCTAGGATTAGCCTATTATAAGGCTATTTTAAATAATAATTATAATATTACTCTTCACACCATTAAAAGAGAAGGTAATAATTATTTAGATACTGATAATACTTCCGAATTATCAAGTGCATCTTCCATTAGATTAAATCAAGAAAACATCATTAATCAGGTACCTGATTATACCTACTCGCTTTATAAAGAAAAGGGCTTTATTGATAATAGTTTAATCTTTAATTATCTTAAGCTCAATATTCTAAATAATAAATTAGATGATATTTTTCTTATTGAGGAAGGATTCCATAACTCACTAAAAAATATCTATAGATATAATGATTTAGATACGTTTTTAAAATCCTTAAACACTAAAAGATATACAAATACTAGAATTAAAAGAATTTTTTTATCCATATTATTTAATCTAACCAAAGAACAAATGAAAGTTATAAATGATATACCTACTAATTATGTAAGAGTGCTAGGCTATAATAATAATGGTAAAAATTATTTATCTATTATTAAAAAAGATAAAACTATATATACTAATATTAAAGAAGGAATTAATATTATTTTAGATATAGAGATAAAAATATCTAAAATATTAGATACCATATATAACCTAAATCTATTAGAAAATGAACAAAAAGGGCCACAAAAAAAGGAAATTTAAATTTCCTTTTTTTATCTTTTATCGGTATCATTTACTATTTGCATAGCAATGCCATCAGCTTTAATCTTGAAGCCTAGCTTCTCATAAAAGCTTCCTACGCTACTATTAGCTGGTATAACCTTTATATATAAATAATTCTTATATTTATCCATAATCATCCTCATCATATTACTAGCAATACCATGACCTTCATATCCCTTCATTACAATAACATAATGAACATAGGCAACCATTTCAGTATCATCAATAGCTCTAGCAAGTCCAACAAGCTTATCACCATCATAAGCTGTTATAACCGTTGGAGAATTAATTAAGGCCTTATATAATCTTGTAGGAAACATTGCTGATTCCCAGTTATGTGATTTAAATAAAGCTACTACATCTTCTTGTTTAAAGCTATAATCATTTTTATAGGTTATCATATTAACACGTCCTTAGGCACATTATAACATAAAAATTAGGCTAATACATTTGTATCAGCCTTATTTTTTTATTTATTTGCTTTAATTAATAATTCACACATAGTTTTTGAAAATTCTAAATTATCATTAACAGGTAATCCCTCAACTATTAATGCATTATCTAATAAGAAATTAGCATATTTCTTAATATCATCTGGAGTATTTGTATAAATATTTTCTATAGCCTTAAATACCTCATGATTTGGGTTAATTTCAAGCACCTTTTCAGCCTTAGCTCCATATTGATTTTGGGCGGCAAGAACACGCTCCATTTCAATAGAAACACCATTTTTACTTGATAAGCATACTGCATTATCAGTTAATCTCTTTGAGAAGATTACATCGCTTACTTCATCCTTTAAAGCTTCCTTCAAGGCTTCTAGGATATCCTTTTTTTCTTCTTTGATTTCATCTATTTTCTTAGCTTCCTCTTCATCAATTAAATCAAGATCTCCTGTATTAACTGACTTAAATGGCTTTTCATCATAATTTGCTAATAACTGAAGTAAGAATTCATCAACATGCTCATCACAAATTAATACATCATAATTATGCTTCTTAACTACATCTAATTGAGGTAGCTTATTAACAGCTTCCTTATCCTTACCTGATGCATAATAAATATCCTTTTGTCCCTCAGGCATTGCTTCTACATATTCTTTTAAAGTAATTGGTTCATCTTTATTTAATGTCTTAAATAAAATTAAATCCTTTAGTTGGTCTTTTTTCATACCATAATTTTCGTAGGCACCATATTTAATATTTATACCATACTCATTAAAGAATTTAACATAATTTTCTCTATCGTTTTTCAATGTCTTTTCAAGCTCATTTAAAATCTTCTTTTCAAGATTTTGAGCTATCTTCTTTAATGTCTTATCCTCTTGAAGCATCTCTCTACTAATATTTAAGCTTAAATCACTTGAATCAACAAGCCCCTTAACAAAACGTAAGTAATCAGGAATTAAATCCTTACATTTATCTAATATAAATACACCCTTAGTATATAATTGTAATCCCTTCTCATAGCTTTCATTATATAAATTAAATTCACTCTTTTTAGGAATAAATAAAAGGGCATTATAATTAATTAATCCTTCTACATTGAAATGCATACTCATCATTGGATCTTGGTAATCCATAAATTTTTCCTTATAGAATGTATTTAGATTTTCCTCAGTAATTTCTGATTTACTCTTTTTCCATAAAGGCTTCATTGAATTGATAGTCTTTAGCTTCTTAACCTCAACCTCCTTAGGATTTCCATTTTCATCCTTTTCTTCAGTTGGCTCCCACTCAGTTACATATGTCTTAATTGGATATCTAATATAATCTGAATATTTAGTAATAAGTTCACTTAGCTTATAGCTCTTTAAGTAATCAGAATATTTAACATCATCAGTATCATCCTTTAGATGAATAGTTATTGTAGTACCTACAGTATCCTTTGTTGTTTCATCAATTGAATATGTTTCAAGTCCCTCAGAACGGAATATATAAGCTTTTTCATCAAGTGGTGATTTAGTATAAACCTCAATTTCCTTAGCTACCATAAAGGCACTATAGAAACCTACACCAAATTGACCAATAATATCAACTTCATCTTTATTCTTTTCATCTAGTTTTTCAATAAACTCCTTTGAACCACTCTTCGCAATAGTTCCTAAGTTATCAACTAATTGATCATAAGTAAATCCAATACCATTATCACTAATAGTAATAGTTTTATCATCTTCGTTAGGAATAATAGTTATTTCATAATCATTGGCTGTAACATTTGAATCTGTTAATGTTAAAAAATGATGCTTATCAATAGCGTCACTTGCGTTTGATATTAACTCTCTTAAAAATATATCCTTATTAGTATATATTGAGTTAATCATTAAATCTAATAATCTTTTTGTTTCTGTTTTAAATTTAATTTTCTTTGCCATAATTTCATATCTCCTTTTATTGAACAAGGTTATTATAATACTAATTTTTGGCACTGTCAATATGTAAGTGCCAAAATAATTATAAAAATAAAACCAAGACTCGATTGTCTTGGCTATTTTCTTCTATGGTTCTACATCAGAATCATTATAATTAGTATTTACAGCAGG
>JBJEFR010000082.1:0-5589 GCA_051874255.1 Anaeroplasmataceae bacterium | reverse complement strand
TAGCTATGCGAAATGTTACTGGATTTCTTTCATTATTAACTGGCAAACTCGGGTTATATCATATTTTTTTAAATATGAAAAAAAGGAAGAATTAATCTTCCTCGTTTTCATCTTCATCATGCTTAATATTTAAACTTGATATTATCTCATTCATATGATTTCCATATGCTAGGGCCTCATCATATTTAAAAACTAACTGAGGCATTTTTCTTGCCTTCAGTTTTTTTGCAAGTTCACTACGTAAATATCCCTTTGAGTGCTCTAAAGCAAGAGCTGCAGACTCCTTTTGAGAATCAATTAGACAAGTATAATATACTGTCATAATTGATAAATCATTAGTAATACGTACTTCTGTAATAGTAATGTTACCTAGCTTATTATTTTTAGTATCATTATTAAGAATAATTGCAAGTTCTCTAAAAGCATTAGATTCTAATCTTTTTAAGCTCAATCCTGCCATTATTTTTTAATCTCCTTCATAATTGAAGCTTCAAAGATATCCCCTTCCTTGATATCATTAAAGTTTTCAATAGTAATACCGCATTCATAGCCTTCCTTAACCTCTTTAACATCATCCTTAAAACGACGAAGTGAAGCCATTTTACCTTCATATACTACTACTCCATCACGGATAATACGAACTAATGAATCTCTATTAATAACTCCATCAGTTACATAGCATCCAGCTATAGTACCAACCTTAGATAATTTAAATAGGTTACGTACCTCGGCTGATCCAGTTACAACCTCTTCATATTCAGGATCTAATAATCCGTTCATCGCAGCCTCAATATCCTCTAAAACCTTATAAATAATGTTATATAGTCTTATTTCAACACCCTTTTCTTGGGCTGTATTTCTAACCTGTGCATTAGGTCTAACATTAAATCCAATGATAATAGCATTACTTGCTTGAGCAAAGACAACATCAGTATCAGTAATGGCTCCTACTGAGCAACGGATAATATTTAGCTTAACGTCACCAACACTAATTTTTTCTAATGAACCTCTTAATGCTTCGACAGATCCTTGTACATCTCCCTTAACAATTAGGTTAAGCTCCTTAATATCTGAACCATTTTGTGATGCGAATAACTCTTCAAGAGAAATAGCCTTTCCCATTGAATCCTTATCCTTAGCCTTTTGTTTACGCTCCTCAGCAATTTGACGAGCAGTACGTTCATCACTTAAGGCCATAAATTTATCTCCAGCAAATGGTACATCATCAAGTCCTGTTACCTGAACGGCCATTGATGGTGTTGCTTCATCGTATTTAATATGACGATCGTCCTCCATTGTTCTTACACGTCCGTAAGTATCACCAACAACAATATAGTCTCCAACCTTTAAAGTTCCATTTTGAACAAGGAAAGTAGCTACTGGTCCTTTTCCTCTATCAAGCTCAGCCTCAATAACTGATCCAATGGCAAGTCTGTTAGGGTTTGCCTTTAGCTCCATTAAATCAGCTTGTAGACAAATAATATCTAATAAATCATCAATACCCATATTCTTTAAGGCACTAATTTCAACGAAGGTAGTATCTCCACCCCATTCCTCTGCAATTAATCCATAATGAGTTAATTCCTCCATTACACGATCCTTATTTGCAGTAGGCTTATCAATTTTATTTACGGCAACAATAATTGGGCACTTTGCAGCCTGAGCATGCTCAATAGCTTCTTTTGTTTGAGGCATTACTCCATCATCAGCCGCAACAACTAAAACAACAATATCTGTAAGGTTAGCTCCTCTGGCACGCATTTCTGTAAACGCAGCATGTCCGGGAGTATCGATAAATGTAATTTTCTTACCCTTCTTTTCTACCTGATATGCTCCGATATGCTGGGTAATTCCACCAGCCTCACCAGCTGTTACACGGGTATTACGAATTGTATCAAGTAATGTTGTTTTACCATGGTCTACATGTCCCATTATAGTAACTACCGCAGGACGTGGAAGAAGACTTTTTTCATCATCTGTAACTGTAAATTCATCAAAACGAGTAATATCAGTTACAACCTCATCCTTAAGCTCATATCCAAAATCCATAGCTACTAATTCAATTGTTTCTCTATCAACACTTTGATTTTGATTTGCCATAATTCCAAGTCCCATAAGCTTCATAACAACCTGACCAACAGGCTTATTAAGTCCTTGTGCTACCTCAATTACGGTCATATCTGGCTTATATATTAATATTCCCTCTTCTTTAGCATTGGCATTTTTTGCAGGAATATTAGAAACTCTTTGTTCTTGTTTTTTATTTGTTTTCTTAGCCAAAATCTCACCTTATTTCTGTAATATTTTTGCAAAACCCTTATTAGTTATACCAATAACCTTTCGATTCTCCTTTCCTATAGCATTACTAAGCTCTATAGTAGAAAAAGAATTATCTACTGGTACATTATAATATTTTGCTTTATCAGTTATGCACTTTTGAGCTACTTGTCCGGCATCATTAGCTAAAAAGATAAGATATACCTTACCTTTTCTTACTGCTTCAAGCACTAATTCCTCTCCAAGTATTATGCCCCTGGCTCTTGCACATAATCCAATATCATTCAATTTTTTATTCATTTTCAATCATACCTAACAATTCATCATATATTTCATCAGGTACTGTGACCTCTAGCTTTTTATCTAAAGCTTTTGACTTCTTAGCTTTTAAAATAATTTCCTTATCTTTTTTTAGATAAGCACCGCGTCCATTAGCTTTTCCTTTAGTATCAATAATGACATTACCCTCAGGAGTTCTTACAACTCTAATAAGTAATTTTTTCTCACATACCTCTTTGCTAACAACACAGGTTCTTAATACCGGCTTATGCTTCATCATTGCTAAATAAATACTTCTCTAATAATCCATCATTATAAGCTTCTGAAACTGGTTTAATGTCAATCTTCCATCCGCAAGATACAACTGCAAGACGAACGTTTTGTCCATTTTTACCAATAGCTAAGCTTAATTGATCATCTGGTACGATAGCTAATGAAGTCTTGTTTTTTACATCTACATTTAAAACCTTGGCAACGTGTGCAGGTTGTAATGAATTTGCAATAAGCTCTTCTGGATTTTCACTCCATTTATAAAGGTCAATCTTTTCACCATTTAAGGCATTAACAACACCACGAATACGGCTTCCACCCTCTCCAACACATGTTCCTAGGGCATCAACAGCTGGATCATTTGACATTATTGCAATCTTACATCTATCTCCTGGATCACGTGAAATTCCTTTTATTTCAATTGTTCCAGTCTTAATTTCTGGTATATAGCTTTCAAGTAATCTAGTTACTAGGTTTCTATCATTTCTAGAAACATAAACTCTAGGATCCTTTGTAGTTTCTTCAACCTTTTTTACATAAACAGATGTTCTATCACCAACCTGGAAAGAATCATTTGATAAATATTCACTCTTTGGAAGTAATGTTGTAACACCCTGACCAATATTGATAACCGCATGCTTATCAGTTACCTCAACAATATCTGCAGTAATTAATTCTCCTTCAAATTTCTTGAAGAAATCATATGCCTTTTTACGCTCTAATGCTTTCAAATCTGATGAGAATGTGCTCTTTGCAGCTCTAGCAGATTGACGTGCGAAATCCTTTGGACTAACAGGAATTTCTAATACATCTCCTACCTTAACTGATTTCTTAATCTTTAAAGCATCCTCTAATAATATTTGTGTTAGATCACTTTCTGGATTTTCAGCTATAGCCTCAACAACTAGCTCTTGTGTATAAGCTAATATTTCATTTTTAGCTGGGTTAATATCAACTCTAACTGATTTTCCAGTTTCTCTTTTAACACTAGTAGCCAATGCTTTTTTTAAAGCATTAATTAGATCCTCTGGATCAAGACCTCTTTCCTTTGCAATTTCTTCAATTTGCTTAAAAAATTCTTTAGATACCATTTTTATAAATCCTCCTAAAACTTAACGGCAAGTCTAATTTTTCTTATATCATTATAATTTACTGATACTTTCTTCATTCTACCCTTAACATTTATTTTAATGACAAGAACATTGTCAGTAAATTCTAATAAGTCACCTATTATTTCCTCACCACTGTTAGTATTTATGCAAACATATTTACCAACACTTTCCAAAACCTCTTCTTCATTTCTAAGTGGCTTTTCAGCTCCTGGTGAGCAAACCTCAAGCATATATTCACCCATAAGTGAATCATATTTATCAAGCTCTTTAGATAAATACTCATTACATAATGCTAATGTATCTGTATCTATCCCAGTCTTATTATCAATACTCACTTGAAGTATTTTATACCCGAATTCATTTACCCACTTTATTTCATAAAGCTTTAAATCATGGGCCTCTAAATAAGGCTTAAGGATTTCTTCAACTTTATTTAATTCCATTCCTAAACCTCCTTTTAAAGTATTTAAAAGGTGAGCTATTCACTCACCTAATTACTATCTATATCAAGATTATATTAAATTTTTACATATAAATCAATAGTTTTCTATAATTTATTCTTATTATTTTGTAATTTTCTTTTATTAATTATTCCTAATATAATGAATATAATACCAATAATACCAAATACAAGCATTATTAAAAATGAAACATTTCCATTAGTATGATTTTTCCAATCTAATAAATTTATACTATAATTATTATTAGCATCTTCTAATAATAATATAAATACTTTATATAATCCTAGCAGATATCCGTCAAACAAAAGAAACTTTATACCACCTCTTATTAATCTATTTATATTAAATAAATCTAAAAATCCATATATAAACAATATAGAATATGCATATAAAGCTATTAATAAACTATTTTTTAAATTAATACCTCTATACATATCTACAAAAAATAATAATATAATAGTCAATAATAAGCATCCAAGCGCATATGTTAACGTATAATATTTTTTCAATTTAGAAAACTTAATATTATCTATATATAGTTCTTTTTTAAAAAAGATTATAGGATAGAAAACCACATAATATCCTAGCAATGTCCCAATACCAGCAACATAAAACCAATAATTCTTCGTATAAATTGAACATGTTAAAAACAAAAGAAATAATCCTAAAAACGTTGATAGTAAAAATAATAACATTTTCTTCTTTTTAATAAATCTTAAAATCGTTGGGCAAAATGTAAATGCACATATTAAGCTTGAAAGTACTACAAAAAACCAAGAAAGCTTATGAGAAACCGCTAGATTTACTATAAAGCATATAATAATAGTTATAATATATGAGATGACACTTATATAAAATATAGAATTCCTTATATTAGAATATATTTTAGCTTCCTTTTTCATTCTTGCATAATTTTCATCCTTTGAGCTTTCTATTAACTCATGCTCATTTACATCTAAATATTTACAAATATCTGGTATTAAAGTAATATCAGGATAGCTCACCCCTCTTTCCCATTTAGATATAGCTGTTACATCTAGATATAATAATTCTGCTAACTCCTTTTGAGTATAACCCTTCTTAATTCTAGATTCCTTAATAAATAATCCGAATTTTTTCTTATCCATTATATATTCCTCCTCGTATAATAAATTTGTATTAATTATTTAATGATGTTAATACATAAACAT
>JBJEFR010000081.1:0-5636 GCA_051874255.1 Anaeroplasmataceae bacterium | reverse complement strand
AATATGAAGGATATATTTATGTGAAACTATCGTATGTTGGTGATAAATAAAATATATTATGAAAAATATAGTTTAGTGTTTTTATGATAAAATTGTATAGAAACTTAAGAATTGTTTTAATATATTTTCATCGGTTATTCTACGATGGTATAAAAGTTATGTTGTGCTCATAACCATAAATATTTTAAAAAGGAGGAAGAATAACCATAAGCACAATGGTTATTCTAGTTAAATATGAGAAAGAAACTTATTTTAATATTTAGTACTTTATTTATTGTAGCTATGTCTATAGTTACGGGAGTATTAGTTGCAAGTAGAGATACTAAGGATCATATGGAAGTTTTTGTTAGTAATGTTTATAAGACATCAGAGATATCATTTGGAAGTATAAAATGTGAGGTTACTTTTCCAAAAGGATATTTTCCAGGAATTGATGATAGTAATTGTAGCTTTATTCCATCTGATGATAGCTTTATAGAAAATGTTGCTAGAAAAAATGAGTATTATATAGGGAATTATACTGATGGTAAATATACAATAGAAGTATTTAAAAAGGGTGAGGATTATTATAAGCTAACATACGAAACAAATCCTACTGAAAAAAGTTTCTATGTATTACAACCATATTTAGAGACATTTTCACGTGGAGAAGCATTATTTCCTGGAAAGGCTCAAGCATTTGATACTTCTAAAACAAGCTGGGAAATAGATTTTACTACTACCCTTAATATTACAAGTATTACTGAGTTATATGCGTTTTATAATGAGGAATCATCATATTATTTTAAAAAAGATGATAAGATTTATTTAAATCTATATAATGTTATGAATCATGAAGAATTAACTGATTATTATCTTGTAATAAATCCTAATGGAACATTTACATATGAAAGTAGATAACTAGGGGAGGTAAAGCTATGAAAATTATTAAAAATTATGCAGTTGAGATTTTTGCATCACTATTAGTGATATTATCTCTTGTTTTGTTATTTGGAGATTGTATTCAAGAAGAGCTTCAAACATTAGATATGGTAGAAAAACAAGAAGTTTTCACTGGATATCAAGCAATATTTGGATATACTCATAAAATGAGTGTATCAAGTACATATTATAGGGAAATAGAATTGTTAAAATTTAGTTTCTTAAATCTCCTACCTTTAATATTTACTATTATTGGAATAGTACTTGCATTTATTAAGATACCATTTGGAAATTATATTTCAGGAGCACTATTAGTTATAGGTGGAGTATTTTATTTCCTAATGGGTGTATTTACAAATCCAATGTATGAAGTAGAAAATGTAACATATGAATTACTCCCTTGTGTAATAATTTCAGGTATATTAACGTTATTGGCAGGGGCAGTAATTATTGCAAAACCATATATTAAGAAGATACTCGAATAGTAATAATTTAATTTGGAAAAAAAGTATTGCATAATAAAATTGATTATGATACAATACTAAAGGCTACTTATGGTAGCTATAATACACATTGCTCCGCTGGAAAGAATATCTATGAGCTTTGGAAGTCAGGAGTTGAAATATATGGCAAATTTAAAGGGTCAAGCATTAATTGATGAAATTACTGCTGAATACATGAAGTCTGACGTTCCAGAATTCCGTCCTGGAGATAACGTTAAGGTTTATGTAAAAATTATTGAAGGTGACCGTCACAGAATCCAAGTATTCGAAGGATTAGTAATCAAGAAGCAAGGACAAGGAATTAGTGAGACTTTCACAGTAAGAAAGATGTCTTATGGTGTAGGTGTTGAACGTACATTCCCAGTTAATGCTCCAACAATCGATAAGATTGAGGTTACAAGAAAAGGTAAGGTTCGTCGTGCTAAGTTAAATTACATTAGAACATTATCTGCTAAGGCTGCTCGTATTAAAGAGCGTCGTTAATTTCGGTAAAAAAGCTATGGAACTTTTGGTTTCATAGTTTTTTTATTGGTTATTAGGTTTTAGTATGATATAATAATAAAGATGAAAAGGAGATTGAAATTATGAAAATTGCTTTAATTATGGAAAATAGTCAAGCTGCTAAGAATGAATTAGTATATAATACTTTAACAAAGGTAGCTTCAAACTTTGGTCATACTGTTATAAACTATGGTATGCTAGATGCAAATGATAAACCTCTTACTTATGTTCAAAATGGTTTACTTGCAGCTATTTTAATAAATTCAGGTGCATGTGATTTTGTTGTTACTGGATGTGGAACAGGAGAAGGAGCTATGCTAGCTTTAAATTCATTCCCTAAGGTATTATGTGGTCATGTAGTTGATCCTGCTGATGCATTTATGTTTGGTCAAATAAACGATGGTAATGCTATAGCCTTACCTTTCGCAAAAGGTTTTGGATGGGGTGCTGAGGTTAACCTAGAATATGTATTTGAAAAATTATTCTCAACTCCATTTGGTGGTGGATATCCTAAGGAAAGAGTTGTTCCTGAACAAAGAAATAAAAAAATATTAGATTCTGTTAAGGAAGTTACTCATAAGGATATGTTAACTATTTTAAATGAGATTGATAAGGATTTCTTAATGGAAACTATTGATAGAGATACATTTAAAAAATATTTCTTTGAAAATGCTAAGGATGAAAATATTATTGCATTTTGTAAAAAAATACTTAATATGTAATTAAACTAGGGCAACGATATGTTGTCCTTTTATTTTGAAACAAAGAAGTTCGTTAATTGTCTTATTATATGAGGTGATTAAATGATGAACATAATAGAAATTATAGAAAAAATACGTAGTATAGTAACTTTGGAAAATGTATTTTACGTATTGATGGCTGTTGCTATAGTTGTATATTTACCTATTGATGTAAGAAATAGGAAAAGAAAGTTGGAAAATGCTTTAGTTGCAGGAATGAATGAAAATGAAGTAGAAGAATATCTTTCAAAGAGTAATGAATTAAGCAAACTAAATGCAGAAGATAGTTCGGCAGAATATTGTAATTGGTATAAAACAAATCCTGGTATTTTTGAAAAAGTAAGTGATGGTTATTTAAATGGTTTAATTAGTGATTTGGTTTTATGGATGGGATTTATAATCATTGCCATTTCTTCAGTTGGATTTTTGTATTTAATGAAATATGATAAAAAAATAAGCCAATCCTCTACTTGGATTAAATTTAAGGATTTTATGGATTTAAAGCTAATTATTATAGGAGTAGTTAGTTTACTATTAATAATTCTTGTTCCAATTATAATAATTAAGATTAGAAATAATAAGAGTCGTAAGCTTAATTATAATCAGGGGAAGCCTAAATTAATAATTCTAATTGGAGGTTTATTTGCTGTTGGAATAGGCATTTTGATAAATTTTATAATATGTTTAATAAATAAGAGTAGTCATACATTATTTATTATTTTGTACATGATACTTATTTTCATAAATGGTTCTATGATGTTTTGGCGTAATGATCCTATTATGAGACTATTCTATAAATTGCCAGTATCAAAATTAAGTGCTAAGACAACTAGTACTACATATGATGTATATGAGGTTTATGATGCTGGTGGTACAATCAAGGATTATAAGGGTCAAGAAACAGAATACCATGGATTTATTTGGACTCTTTTAGCTATTGCTATAGGGATATTTAAGGTAGTAATCATTTTATTATATTTATGTGTTTCTCCGTTTGCTACTATAGCTTTATCTTATTTATATATATTTTTATTTTTAGTATTTTTACTTATTGATGCTAAAAGATTAAATGATTTTAATAAAAGTATAAGAATATTTAAGGCAAGTAATGTTATTGAGGAAAAAAATCAAAATCTTGTACAAAGAATGTTAAATCCTAAAAAGGGTGATACTTTCTGCTTTTTTAAGGATGGAAAGTTTAATGAATTGGTAGAGTATGAGATGTTAGAATCACTATGTTTAACGATAGATGAGAAGAAACGATATTTTACTGTTGCTAAGCTTATTAATGGCGGTAAGAAAAATACTATTCGTGTATATGAAATAGATGTAGAAAATAATGATTATTATTATTTAGAAGAAGGAGAATTGCTAACTAACGTATTAAATGCTTATAATAATGGCAAATATTAGTATGAAAAGGCTTTTATATTAACAAAAAAATATTTTGGTGTATAATAATAGTGTTTTGGGAGATGAATAGTATGTTTCTTGCAGTAGATTCATTAGATTTATTGCTGCCACTAGCATTAATTTTATTATTATCAAAATTATTACAAATGGCATGTAAAAAGGTAAAACTTCCTCAAGTTGTAGGAATGTTACTTGCAGGTGTTATAATTGGCTTTTTAAATTATTTACCAGAGGATAATATAGTAAGAGAAAGCTTTTTAAATCAGGATGCTTTGGCTGGAATTAAATTTTTGGCAAAAATTGGTGTAGTTCTTATTATGTTTTCAGCTGGTCTTGATACTAATATTAAAAGTATCAAATCATCTGGACTTTCTTCAATAATCGTAACACTAATGGGAGTTATTGTTCCAATGGGACTTGGATTTTTAGTTTCAGGCCTATTTAATGGCTTTACAGGTACGGTAACTATTGGTGGTAGTGAGGTTAAGGCAGTGTATTCTAATTTATTCTATGGAGTTATATTAACTGCAACATCTGTTTCTGTAACTGTCGCAACATTAAAGGAAATGGGAAGACTAAATGGTAAGGCTGGAACTATTATTATGTCTGCAGCTATATTAGATGATATTATTGGTGTTGTAGTATTGTCGGTTATATTATCATTAAGTGGATCTGGTGCAGAATCAGCTAAAACATTAGGTACTATTATTACTGCTAATAAACAAAGCTTATCTATTTTAGCTGTGCTTTTAGATGTTGTATTATTCTTTGCGTTTGTTTTAGGGGTTGGTATTTTAATTCATAAGCTATTTGCTGGGTTAAATAAGAAGACTCCTCATACAAGAAGAGTTCCTATTTTTGGACTTGCAATATGCTTTTTTATGTCTTGGGCAGCTGAAAAATGGTTTGGAGTTGCTGATATCACAGGAGCCTTCTTTACTGGATTAGCTCTTGCTGGAATAGGTCATCACATTAATCCAAAGACAGATGCGTTAGTTGATGATACTACTGAATATATTGAAAGAAAAAATGCCGTATTATCATATATGATATTCTCACCAGTATTTTTTGCAAATGTTGGAATAAATACTGATTTTAGAGGCTTAAAAGCATCTATGATAGGATTTGGTGTTTGTTATATCCTTGCAGGATTACTTGGTAAAGTTTTAGGATGTGGATTTGGAGCTAAGGTTACTAAGAATTCATGGAAGGATTCATTCCGTATTGGAATTGGAATGATGGCCCGTGCTGAAGTAGCTTTAATTTGTGCTGATAAAGGTATTAGTGCAGGGCTAATTGATTCTGGAATGTCAACATTCATTGTAATAATGATTATTATTTCTTCATTTGTTACTCCATTAGTATTAAAGGTAACTTATAAAAATGAAGACCCTGTTAAAACAGATTATAACGAAGAGGTATTTACTCATACCCATGGTGGAGCTACCCCTGCTGTAAATACTAATTATAATGATTCTGATGTAGAACCATAGAAGAAAATAGGGCTCTTTCCAAACTTAGGTAGTTTGGTAGGTAGGTAGCTACCTAAGAATTTAAA
>JBJEFR010000080.1:0-5653 GCA_051874255.1 Anaeroplasmataceae bacterium | reverse complement strand
GACATACTCCATCCTTAAAAATACGTCTTGATATAGAGGTTGCGAGTACAAAACCACAGTTTCTTTTTGTAACTTCCTTATAAAAATAATCAAGATTTTCAATATATGTACCATTTGGTGTTGTATAACGTGAAGGGTCTTCTATTTTTTCGTCATTATGTCCAAATTGACAAATTACATAATCCCCCTCTTCTAGCTTTGAAAGAACAAGATCAAATCTTCCTTCCTCTATAAAGCTTTTAGTACTTCTTCCATTTTTAGCATAATCATAAATTCTAACATCCTCATGAGCAAATAAATGTAATACCTGTCCCCATCCTGTTTGAGGATATGTATTATAGTTATTATATTGCATTGTAGAATCTCCGATCATATATATGTTTTTCATAATTTACCTCGCTATTTTATATAATATTAATAATGGTGATGATATGAGTCAAAACCAAACAAATCTAAAAAACATTTTAGAACAAATAACCTATTTAAATTCATATGAATTTACCATCCTTGCAAGCATAATAGGCTTAATATTATGCCCTAAAGGACTAGCCCCTGCCAAAAAACAGGCTATCGGTAACTTTTTTATGCTTATAGCTCAAACAATAGTTACCCTAAGTAGCCAAGAGCTTGCACAACAACAAAATGTATCATATGATGATATTGATTATTTAAAATCCTTAATAAAGAATAATATTAAAAATATTGATGATATTATAGATTATATTAATAAATTATAATGCCTCTATTTCACTAACTGCAATATCTAAGTCAGATATATCTAAATCCTCAACATTTCCACCATCAACAAGCTTTGCGACCTCTGGTTCAATAGGTAAAGATCCTAATGGTATTAAATGATAAGTTGAACAAATATCGGTAAGCTTAGATTCTCCATATGGATAAATTTTTTCATTACAGCATGGACACTTAATATAGGCCATATTTTCAACTAATCCTATTATCTTAACATTAGCCTTATTTGCCATTCCAACAGCCTTTCCTACAATCATACTTACTAGGTCTTGTGGTGTTGATACTAAGACAACACCATCAATTGGTAGATTTTGATAAACGGTTAAGGCTACATCTGATGTACCAGGTGGCATATCAACAAATAAATAGTCTAATTCTTCCCAGTATGTTTCTTCATAAAATTGTTTAACGGCTCCTGCTAAAATTGGTCCTCTCCAAACAACTGGATCAGTTTGGTTTTCTAGCATAAGGTTTACTGATACTATTTTTACGCCATTTTTACTAACACAAGGATATATTAACCCTGTATTACCCTTAGCTTTTTCCTTAATTCCAAATGAATGAGGAATTGATGGACCTGTTATGTCTGCATCAAGTATTCCAACCTTATATCCTAACTTATTAAATTTAGCTGCCAGTAATGAGGTAATAAGTGACTTCCCTACTCCTCCTTTACCTGACATTATAGCAACAATATGCTTAATTTTAGTTTCTGGTCTAGTTTTAAATAAAGGTATTTCTTTTCTTTCATTACAGTCCTTATCACATGAACTACAATTATGGTTACAAGACACAATATTACTTCCTTTCATATCTAAATTCTATTATACTAAATAAAACGCCTTAAAACAAGAAAATCATTTGTTTATTGATAAAATAACCAAAATAAAAAATGTTTGTATACTAACATTTCTTAGTATGTACAAACATTTTTTAAATAAACTTTTTATTGTAGAACTTGTTCTGTTGTTAAAGGGATTGATACATCAATAGTAGTTTCTACTCCATCAACTTCTCTTTTTATCTTTAATACTAAGGTATCATTTAAATTAGCTTTTAATAAAAACTCTGATAATGAATATGTTCCTAGTATATTAATAGTTTCATCATTTAGTGTTGCAGAAATTAGCGCATCTCCTACATTTAATTTACCATAAGCTAAACCTGTTTCAGATACATCAGAAATATAAACTGATTGGGTTATATCATATGTATTTGTTAGCTCGTTAAAATAAGCATGCGAATCAGCTAAGGTTGCAGTACATCCTATTAATATTCTTGATAATGTTGTACCACCAGTAGTATTATAATTATTAAGAATTTTATCTACTACATTTTTTACAATTGTAGTAGGTATAGCATAGCATATTCCTTCTACACCTGTTGATTCCTTTTTTGAACTAACAATACCTATTAATTCTCCTCTAGAATTAAATAATCCTCCACCTGAGTTTCCACCATTAATAGCACAATCAATTCTAATAGATCTTACTGAGCATACAGAATTTCCAATAGAATATTGTGATATTTCATTTAAATGAGTAACATTTCCAGCGTTAATTGATATTCCTTTACCACTATTATTACCAACTGCATATGAACGCATTCCAATGAATAATTCATCCTCATCGGCAATATTTACAGCTTTACATAAGCTATTTTTTATAACATCACTATCTGTAATCTTAAGCATTGCAAGATCATATGTTAATGTACCACCAATGTATGTAGCATCAATTGCATAATCATCATATTCACTACCATATATATAACATTTAATATTTTCACTTATTCCATTATTTGATAATTGACTAGAATTATAGCACACATGATAATTTGTTATAATATATGCCTCACCAAGATTTTTATTTATAGAATATATTACTCCACTTCCTGAGGCTGTAGAATCTGATTCAACAATTTGACCACCCCATGTGTATGATTGAACCTTCCACGTAGCTTTTATTGATACAACATTAAGTAATGATTCATTCATTTGATACTCTAGTTGGTTTTCCTCAGATAAATATAGCTTAACGAAATCCATAAAGCTACCCTCATATCCGTTTGCTACACATTCATTATAAATATCAGTTAATGATAAGGTTTCTGCGTCACTTCCATCCTTACCATTTGTTCCTTTTAAAGACTCAAGCCACTGTGCTTCAGTACCTTCAAAGCCATTTTTTACAGCAATATCATATGCTGAAATTACTTCGCTTGAATTACAGCTTGTAAGTGACAAACCAACTGTAATCATTAAGGTAATACATGCAAATAATGTTATTATTTTTTTTAATTTTTTCATAATACCTTCCTCTTTTCAAATATATTATAAAAGTAAAGTGTTGAATAATATCCAAATAATTATGGTAAAAAATGTTATTTTAAAATTATACATAATTATTATAATTACATAAAATATTAATGGGTGATTAAATGTATAATTATTATATACCATCAAATAGGTATATGTATAGATATGATAATACCATTAATAATGAAAATGAAAGAGGTATCCTCCTTCCCTTCTTGGCTGGAGTATTAGTTACGACACCTTTTGTTTTTTTAGCTAAAAATCAAAATCAACAGATGCCATATTATCCACCACAGGCCCCTGTATATTATCCAATGTATCAAAATCCATATCCATACATGCCATATCGTAAAATCTACTAAAAAAAAGCCTCAAAAGAGGCAATTTTTATTTTGTTTCTTCTTCTGTTTGAGAAGCTTCTTCTTTTTCTTCTGCTTCCATCTTTGCAAGAATTTCTTGTTTACGAGCTTCTATTTTAGCTTGTTGTTCAATTTTAAATTTCTCTTGCATTTCTCTTGCAGAATTAATTACCTTAACGATAATAAATAACACAATTGCTACTAATAAGAAATTAATTATAGCACTAATAAATGCTCCCCAGTCAATATAGATAGAATTTGCTAGGTCAATAGCTTTTGCACCAGTTACAGTATCAGTAATAACTGAACCACTAGCATCTAATTGATAAGCCTTATATAAGAATGTATATGCATCCTCAAGTCCTTTTCCGCCAAGGGCTTTAAAAATAACCCAGTTAATAATTGGCTTAAAGATACCATTTGATAAGGCTGTCACAATAGCTGTAAAAGCTGAACCTATTATCATACCCACAGCTAAATCAACTACATTACCACGACTAATAAATTCCTTAAATTCTTTAAATATTCCTTTTTTTTCTTTCTTTTCTCCCATATTCTTATTGCTCCTTTAGGTTATTTTAACACTAAAATAATGTATTATCAACTTATTTTGTCATTAAATCCTCTCTTAAAACAACTTTGTTTTCTTTAATAGATTTTTTAACATCTATTATTCTTTGATTTCTTGATCCTCTAAATTTTATTGATATATCCTTTAGGTCAATCATAAATTTACCATCAACTAAAACATCGATATAAGATAGTAATTCATCTGTAACCTCAGTATATGCTTTTCCTCCATGCTTTAAATCACTATCAAATAAGAATCCAGTATAGCACCATAAATCCTTATTAGGTAAAAGAGCTTTATATTTTCTTATAAAGTCAATTAACCCTCTTTGATTTTCTGGTTCAAATGGTTCTCCTCCAAGTAATGATAATCCACGTATATTCTCATTTTCAAGCATTTCTAAAAGTTTTTTCTCTACATCATCTGTAAATGGCTCTCCGTATTCGAAATCCCAGGCAATGCTATTAAAGCATCCAACGCAATGATGTCTACAACCAGAAACAAACAATGATACTCTTACACCTTCACCATTAGCTATATCAAAATTTTTTATTGTTGCATAATTCATATCTATACCCTCTTACTAATCATTTTTTTTAGTCTCTTCACTTTGATCAATTTCTTCTTCTGTTACGTTATTTTCTTCATTAAGAAGCATTTTATCGCCTTTAGGGGTATTCTCTACTTTTTTTATTCTAAGATAATGAGTTATCTTATTTCTATTAAACTTCATATCTAAATATCCTATAACACAAACTATAATTGAACCAACCATAACCTCAATAATATCACCCATAGTATCAGATAATGCACCACGACCTAAAAATGGCTCATGGGTTATATTATGCATATAGCGTTGCATATTAGAGCCTGTAAGTCCATCCATAGCATACTCAAATACTTCCCAAACACTTTCACATGTCATAGCTAAAAAGAATGAAAAGAAAGCTACAAATCCAGGACTTAATCTAAACGGAACATCGTCTCGCTCATTAAAAATACTAATTATTATATAGCCTATACATGAAATAAAACATCCACTGAAGGTATGAAGTAAATCATCCCACCATGAAAATCTAATATAGAACTCGAAAATTTCTCCAAAAACTAGTGCCCCAGCACAAAAAGCTAAAAATATTAGCTCTACAGCTACAGGAACTGAAATTTTCCATAGCTTCATTATTATTTTTGGTACAAAGGTTAGTGCCACCATTGCCGATGCTTGAAGAATAATAAATACATATCTACTATCTCCACGAGTATTTTTATGATAATCAACTATTAATGCTATAATAGCAAATAAAATCATCATAATACTAATTATTCTAACTATCCAATATACAATTTTTGAAAACTTTTCAAACTTAGTCAAACCCTTTTTCATATAATCACCTATCATTACAATTATAGATTATATATAATAAAATTTCAATTAATAAAAGTCGATTTTTAAAGGAAAAAAAAGGAATTATCACTAGATAATTCCTTTTAGTATACTTAAATAAATTATTATTTAGCAAGAGCTTGTGAAACTGCAACTGCAACTGCAACAGTAGCACCAACCATTGGGTTGTTACCCATACCAATTAATCCCATCATTTCTACGTGAGCAGGAACTGATGAAGATCCAGCAAATTGAGCATCACTATGCAT
>JBJEFR010000079.1:0-27256 GCA_051874255.1 Anaeroplasmataceae bacterium | reverse complement strand
TTTTTTTACTAATTTATTACAATTCTTTAACATTCATAAGATAAATTCATTATAAATGAAGACTATTATAAAGGTGTAAAAAGGAGATAATAGATATGAAAAATAAGAAGAATATAGTAACAGGATTAGTAACAATGGTAGCACTAGGAGGTGCAGCACTTGCTTTTGGATTAAGCAGTTGTAATAGTGATGAGGCTATTAAAGTATACACTCGTGATACAACAAGTGGAACAAGAGATGGTTTCTTTACAACAATTGGAATGGAAGAAGCAAAGACAGATAATGCCTTATTAGTAAATGGTTATATTGAGGTTGATGGAAATGGAACTATGATTTCAAGCATCAAAAATGATGATAAAGGAATAGGATATATTTCACTTGCAACCCTAGAGGAATCAGGATTAAAGGGGTTAACATATGAAGGAGTTATTCCTACAGAAGAAAATGTTTTAAATGAAACATATAAGCTAACTCGTAATTTCAATTATTGTGTAAGAAGCGATAATGATTATAAGGATGAAAAGACTGAAAGAATAGTTGAGGCCTTTCAAGCTTATCTTACAACAAGCGATGCTAAGGCTACAATTAAGAGTAAGGATGGAATCCTATCAATAGGAAGCAGCGATCCAACATGGGACTCTATTAAGTCACAATATACTATTTGTAATGAAGATAATAGTAATGTAACTATTCATTTTGGAGGTTCAACATCAGTAGAAAAAATTGCTAAAGCATTATCTCAAGAATTCTCAACATTATGTGGAAACTTCGTTGCTGAGCATAACCACACTGGATCAGGGGATGCTTTTAAGAGAACTCAAGGTAGTGAAAAGGATGGAGCTAATGCCTTAGAAATAGCATTCTTATCAAGAGAGCTAAAGAGTAGTGAAGCTTGTAGCGCTGGTACAAGTGGTAAGATTTGTACTGATGCAATAGTTGTTGTTGTAAATAAGAACAATTCATACAGCTCTACAACTGCAGCTGATTTAGTTAAGATTTATAAAGGTGAAATAACTAAGTGGAGTGATCTTAAGTAATGAATGATACACAGTCTTTAAAATTAAAAAATAGTAATAAGAAGACTGTAGTAGATAAAATAGTGCATGGGGTGTTATTTTCAATAACACTTCTTTGTGCATCTATGATAGTTTTCATAGTACTATTTATATTTATTAAAGGTATTAGCCCTTTTGTTCGTGATTATGTAATTAATGGTGGTAAATATAAGGTCAGCCTATGGAAATTTTTAATAGGTACATCATGGTTTAAATCACCTAATGTTTATGGTGTTGGATTTATAGTAATTAATACGATATATGTAACGCTACTCTCACTTTTAATTGCTGTACCAGTTTCTATTTTAACCGCATTATTTGTAAGTAAAATTGCACCTAAAGGATTAGGTAAGGTAATACTTGCAGTAGTTGAGCTACTTGCAAGTATACCATCAGTAATATTTGGACTTTTTGGTATGAATATTATAACTAGAATGGTTGAAAAAATTTCTAGCTTTTTTGGATATCAAAGCGCAGGAGGTATATCAACTTTATCTACTGTTATAGTATTAGCCATGATGATTATGCCAACCATAACAATGCTTTCTGCTACAGCTATTAATGCTGTAAAAAAGGATGTTATTCATGGCTCTCTTGCCCTTGGTGCATCTAAGACTCAAACTAATTTTAAAATAGTTTTAAGAAGTGCTAAAAGTGGAATATTCGCAGCCATTATTTTGGGTGTTGGTAGAGCTCTTGGTGAAGCTACGGCTGTATCTATGGTTGCAGGAAATAGAGGAAGCGGTCCGACATTTAATATATTTGATACGACAAGAACACTTACATCTACTATGCTTTTAGGACTTAAGGAAACTACAGGGCTTGACTATGATATAAGGTTTAGTGTTGGTATTGTCTTAATAGTCTTAATAATTGGAACTAATGTAATATTAAATTTAGTTAAAAGGAGGCTAATGAAATGAATCACAGAAAAGTAAGTGATGGTATTTTAAATGCTTTGACATATTTGTTTTCAAGTGTTGGTGTTGTCATTTTATTAGCAATTGTAATTTTTGTTTTCAGTAAAGGCTTCAAGACTTTGTCTTGGGATTTGATAACTAGTGATTATTATTCTACTACGTATGTTTTATCATCAGATGAGGTTAATAAAACATTCGTAAAACCTGAAAACGCAAGTTATTATTTTTCAACTGTTTATGGAATAGGAATAGTTGATGATAAAAATACCTTAAGTGAACCAGTAGTAAAAATTGTCTATATTGATAATGATTCTCCATTTTTAAATCTAAAAAATACTACTGATAGTGAAGTAGTAGAGGTAAAAATTGGATATGAAATATCAAAAATGATTATGACCAGTGTTGCTGGTCAAAGTGTATATGCTTTCTCAAAGGATGGAGCTTCAAATATGGCGAGTTTAATGGATGGCACTAACAAAATAAATAGTATGACTATTTCATATGGTGGAGGAGGAATAAGAGGATCACTAATTACTACAATTTATATGATTATTATGACTCTTATTATAGCCTTGCCCTTAGGTATACTTGCAGCAATATATTTACATGAATATGCACCAAAGAATAAATTCACTAATATTATAAGAACGATGATTGATATGATTTCAGGAATTCCATCAATTATATTTGGTCTTGTTGGTGCGATTATCTTTATACCATTTGTTGATACTCTATTCAAATCAAATGGAGGAAGTATTTTATCAGGTGCATTTACCCTTGCAATAATCCTACTTCCAACGATTATAAAAACAACAGAGGAATCATTAATAGTAATACCAGATAGCTATAGAAATGCCTCTTTAGCCCTTGGTGCATCTAAGACCCAGACAATTAGAAAAGTTGTATTACCTAATGCTATACCAGGTATATTAACTTCTGTTTTGTTATCAATAGGAAGAATTATTGGAGAATCTGCCGCTTTAATTTATGCTGTGGGTACAGCAATAAAGGATGATATTAGCTTAACTGGTAAATCATCTACACTTGCTGTACATATATGGTCCTTATTAAGTGGAGAAAATCCTAATTATGAGGTTGCATGTGCTATTTCAATAATTATTTTACTTGTAGTATTTATAATGAATTTATTAGTTAAACTTATTAGTAAAAAACTAAATAAGATGGAGGCTTAATTATGGAAGAATTTCTAAAAGAAAAAGTTGAACCAGAAATAATATTTAGAGTTAATAATGTAAATCTATATTATGGTGAAAAGCATGTATTAAAGGATGTCAGTATTGATATAAAAAAAGGATGTGTTACAGCCTTTATAGGTCCATCAGGATGTGGAAAATCAACATTACTTCGTTGTTTTGATAGAATGAATGATCTAATTACTGACTGTAAGGTCGTGGGTGAAATATTATTAGAGGAAGAAGAAATAACAAATCTTAATCCTATTGATTTAAGAACTAAGGTTGGAATGGTATTTCAAAATCCTAATCCCTTCCCTATGTCTATATTTGATAATGTAGCCTATGGTCCTAGATGCCAAGGGATTAAAAATAAAGAGATATTAAATGAGATTGTAATAGATTCATTAAAAAAAGCATCTCTTTATGATGAGGTAAAGGATAGACTAAAGGATAATGCCTTAGGCTTATCTGGAGGGCAACAACAGCGTTTATGTATCGCTAGAACTATAGCAATGAAGCCAGAGGTTATTCTAATGGATGAGCCAACAAGTGCGCTTGATCCTATCGCAACCTTGAAAATAGAGGAGCTTATTTCAGAGCTTAAGAATGATTATACTATTATTATTGTTACTCATAATATGCAACAAGCATCACGTATATCAGATTATACTGCCTTTTTTATGCTAGGTGAGATAGTTGAATATGCTTTAACTACAGAGCTTTTTAAAAATCCCAAAAATAAGAAAACAGAGGATTATATTACAGGAAGGTTTGGTTAATATTTATGTATGGAATTATTGATATCGGATCAAATACGATTCATTTAAAAATTTATAGAAATGAGAAGAATAAATTAGTAGAGCTAGTTGATAAAAAGGAATTTGCAAAGCTTGTAAGCTATGTTCATGATGGAATACTTAGTGAAGAGGGTATTTCTAAATGCATTAGGATATTAATTGAATTTAAAGAAACATTAAAGCTTTTTAATATTAAAGAATATTATGTTGTTGCGACAGCTTCATTCAGAAATATTAATAATACAAATGAGGTTTTATCAAGAATTACCTCTGAGACTGGTCTTGATATTACTGTTCTTTCTGGTGAAGATGAAGGACTATTCGATTATTATGGAGTAAGACTTAAGGATAATGTTACTAACGGGATAATTGTTGATATTGGTGGAGGAAGCACAGAAATTGTAATAGTAAAGGATAGTGATCCTATAAAAAGATATAGTATACCATTTGGATCTTTAAATTCCTATACTGATTATAATATTAAGAAGTTTCCAAGTAAGACAAATGCTAAGCAAATAAAAAATATTATAAAAAATGAACTAAAAAAATATGAAGAACTTGATTTTGTGCTTGAAAGAATAGTTGGTGTTGGAGGAACCTTAAGAGCACTAAAAAAGCTTTTAAACACTAAGGATGAGGTAGTAAGCTTAGAGGATATTGAAAAAATATTAGATTTATCTAGGCATGATAAAAGGGTTTATGAAGCTTTAATATTAAATACTATTCCTGATCGTATTTATACAATTACTCCAGGATTAATAATTATAAGAACTATTATGAAATTTTATAATATTAAAGAATTATCAATTAATAGCTATGGAATAAGAGAAGGATATTTAGATTATATAATTAGAAATAAGGTGATGTAATGCATTTACCATTTACTCAAAATAGAGAATTATCGTGGTTAAAATTTAATGAAAGAGTTTTAGAGGAGGCAGGAAATAAATATACTCCTTTAATGGAAAGATTAAAGTTTTTAGAGATATTTACCTCTAATCTTGATGAATTTTATATGGTTAGAGTTGGAAGCCTTTATAATCTTGATGCGATAGATCCTAACCAGATAGATTTAAAATCTGATATGAAGCCATTAGAACAAATTAATAATATTTTAGCTGAAACTAAAAGATTAGTTAATAAGAAAATGGATATATATAAAGATTTAATATTTGATTTAAATTCATATGGCGTTAATATTAAAGATTATAAAGAGCTAAGTGAAGATGAAAAAAAATATTTAAAATATGTTTTTAAAAATGAAATTTTACCTATATTATCACCAAGTATTATCGATGCATCACATCCCTTTCCTTTTTTAGAAAATAAATCGTTATATTTAACAGTTGAACTTAAAAAGAAGGATAATGATTTAATCGGTATTGTTGAGCTTCCTAAAAAAATACCTGGTTTTTTCATTACAGAGGAGGATAATATTATCTTTTTTGAAAATATTATTTTAGAATTTGCTGATATAATATTTAAGCACTATAAGCTTATATCTAAAAATATTATAAGAATAACAAGAAACGCTGATATAACATTAGATGAGATGAATTATGATGAGGAGCTTGATTTAAAGGATGCAATGATGGATCTTTTAAAGAAAAGAAATAGACTTAAGGCTGTTAGATTAGAGGCTAGGTATGATTTAAGTAAAAAAGTAGAAGGATTCTTATTAAAAAAACTAAGTATTCCTCATGAAAACTTATTTATATCAGATAATCCATTAGATTTTAAGTTTGTTTATTCTTTAATGAAAAATTATCCTTCAAAATATTTTTATCCAAAATTTAATCATAAGCATTTATTTATAAATGAAAATGAAAAAATAATTCCTCAAATTTTAAATGAGGATAGTATTTTATTTTATCCTTTTGAATCAGTTGAGCCATTTTTAAAGCTTATTAAGGAAGCAGCATTAGATAAAAATACGATTAGTATATCTATAACAATATATCGTCTTAGTGAAAGATCTAAGCTTGTTGATTATTTAATTATGGCTGCTGAAAACGGAATATCTGTTACTTGTCTTGTGGAGTTAAGAGCTAGATTTGATGAAAAGAATAATATTGATTATGCTCTAAATTTAGAGG
Organism: Anaeroplasmataceae bacterium; assembly: GCA_051874255.1. GTDB lineage: Bacteria > Bacillota_I > Bacilli_A > Acholeplasmatales > Anaeroplasmataceae > UBA3206. The sequence continues at coordinate 21,192 of JBJEFR010000079.1, read as the reverse complement.
ATGCAGGATGTAGAGTAATATATGGATTTGATAATTTTAAGGTTCATTCAAAAATATGCTTAATTAAATCTAAAAATAAGAATAAGACAGTATATATAACTCAAATAGGTAGTGGAAATTATAATGAAAAAACCGTTAATATATATACAGATTATTCATATATTACCTCAAGAAATGAAATAGGTCTTGATGCTGCAAAATTCTTTCAGAATATGCTTCTTGGTAATTTAATTGATGAGTATAAATATTTATTAGTATCACCAAATGGATTAAAAAATAAATTAATAGCTATGATAGATGAAGAGGCAAATAAGAAAAGTGATGGTTATATTTTCTTGAAGGTTAATTCAATTACTGATATTGATATTATAAAGCATTTATCTTTAGCCTCTAACAATGGTTGTATTGTTAAGATGATTGTAAGAGGAATATGCTGTATTTTACCAGGGGTTTTAGGATATACAGAAAATATTGAAATACATAGTATAGTAGGAAGGTTTTTAGAGCATTCAAGAATATATCAATTTTCTAAGGGTGATAATGCTAAGGTTTATATTTCATCTGCAGATATGATGACAAGAAATACTACTAGAAGAGTTGAGGTTGCAGTTCCTATTTTGAGTAATAAAATAAAAAGACATATTATAAATCAAATAGATGTAATGCTTAAGGATAATATTAATGGTAGAATGTTAGATTCAAATGGTAATTATAATCAATTTAATGGAGATGAAAAAATTGATTCTCACCAAAAATTTATTGATTATAATATTAAGCCTAAGGAGGTTAAGGTAACCTTCAAAAGCGAGCTTATTTCGGCATTAAAGGAGAATCACATAGAGTATTCATTGAAACCATATATTGAGTATGAAGGGCAAAAGCGTTTTTTTGATATTAAGATAAGGGATAATTATTTATGTATTATTGAAACAAGCTTTAAAATAACCTCAAGAAAAATAGAAAAATGGTTCTTTTTGAGTAATCAGCTTAAAAGTATTAATGCTAAGCTAATAGTTGCGTTTAATTGTGATAAAGATATAAATTTAGTTAATCAATTAAAAAGAATTGGTGTTAAGGCTGTTTTTAAAAATACCATTAGTGAATATATTGAATCTTTAGATAAAAATAATTAAAGAAGGAGAAATATAAATATATGCTTTTAGATAAACAAATAGAAAAATTAAATGTTTTAATAAAAGAAATGAGTATTTTAGTTCAAAATAATATTAGACAGGCTGTAGGCTTATATTTAAATAAGGTAGAGGATTTAAATATAAATGATGAGGTAGTTAATCAATATGAGAGATTAATAGATGAGGTATGTATTGATATTTTGATTAAGGAAAGACCCTATTCAAGAGATTTAAGAGAATTATCAGCGGTATTAAAGCTTGTTAGTGATATTGAAAGACTAGGAGATCATGCTAAGGATATTGAAACTTTTTCAAGAAAATTAAAGGGAAGTATAGATGAAAGAAATCCTAAAATAGAGCTTATGCTAAATAAAGCTTTAAAAATGGTTGATGATGCCATACTAAGCTTTATGAATATGGATAATGAGCTTGCGGTAAAAACAGTTAAGGCTGATGATGAGATCGATGATTTATATGATGAAATAATAGAAGAGCTTACGAGTCATCCTATAAATACCCATTCTGATCAATGCTTTGTTATATATACAACCTTAATAGTTAAATATATTGAGCGAATTGCTGATCATGCTACAAATATTTCGGAATGGGTTGTTTATATAATAAAAGGAATATTTAAAGAGGATATTATTAATTTATAATTTGCAATATTTAAGGAAAATAATTATAATTAGTAATGAAGTAAATAAGGAGCTAAAAAAGCTCCTTTTATTGTGAGTGGAGATAAATATGAAGAAGTTTAGAGTATTAAAAATTATAGGAATTGTATTAGGAGTTATATTAGTATTCTTTTTAACTATTAATATTATTCCACCTAGTAAGGCAATGAGTGAAAATCCTTTTATAAACGAGGGAGATGTACCAATGCTTTGTGCTCATAGAGGTGGATCAATATCTAATCCTGAAAACACTTTAAAGGCCTATAAGTCTGCGGTAGCTGATTATAATGCTCAAATTTTAGAAACGGATTTATGGATGACTAAGGATGGATATTTAGTTTTAAATCATGATGAAACTATTAATCGTACTAGTGATATTGAGTTGATTAAAGGAGATAGTAGTGAATATAAAATATCTGATTTCACATTAGAGGAATTAAGGAATCTTAATTTTGGATATAATTTTTTAGATGAGAATGGTAATTATCCTTATAGAAATTTAGTAGATATAAATAGTTCTAATCGTAGTGAAATAATTAAGGATAATGATTTATCTATTTTAGAAATAGGTGATTTGCTTGAATATTTTTATAATGAACACAAAGAAATGTTATTTATTGTTGAAATAAAAAATCCAGGTGAAAAGGGATTTGAGGCAGCAAATATATTAGATGATTTATTAACTAATAAGCATCCACTATATAAGAATAGAATTGTAATTGGTACATTCCATAATGAAATAGAAAAATGCTTGAAGAATGAACATCCAACGTTATTAAGAGGAGCTTCAACCTCAGTTGCAACTAAATTTATTGTTACTCAATTATTAAAGGTTAATTTATTTGATAATGATAAATTTGCATGTTTACAATTACCTACTCATCAAAGTGGTTTAAATTTAACATGGAAAACCTATATTAAAAGAGCTCATAGAAGAAATATTGCTGTTCAATATTGGACAATTAATGATGAGGAAACTATGAGAGAATTAATAGAAAATAAATGTGATGCAATAATGACTGATGATCCAGCTTTATTAAGAAAAATATTAGATGAATATAAAAAATAGGAATAACCTATTTTTTGAAATAAAATATTAAATTTCAGAACTTTACCATAATTTAATTCGAAAAAAACCTGATATTGTCTTTATTTGTATAAAAGCGCAATAAATATGCTATAATTAAGACGTAATAACAAATTATTCAGTTTACAAGGACGTAAATAAGAGATATTTATGTCCTTTTTTGTTTGGAGGTTTTACGATGACGGATAATAAGGTTCTTGATGAAATTAATGAGGTAATAGGTTGGATTAAGGAAAATCCACAACATTTAACAAAGGAAGAAAAAAATAAAATGGTTGCTGATACATTAGTTAACTTTAATGATTATGTATCACCAGGATGGTTAAAATACCGTAAAAGTGTATCAACGGATGATGCGATGGGAGCTATTTTGGAATGGACTGATAAGGATCAATATGTTTTTGGACTTAAGGGTGAAAAATTTATTGATTGCTTAGGAGGATTTGGAATTTATACCTGTGGACATAGAAATGATGAAATATTAGATGTTGTAAAGGCCCAGCTTGATCACCAGGCTTTGCATTCACAGGAATTATTAGACCCATTAAGAGGATATTTAGCTAAAGCTATGGCTCAAATCACACCTGGCGATTTGAAATATTGTTTCTTTACTAATGGTGGTGCTGAGGCGGTAGAGATGGCTTTAAAGCTTGCAAGAATTGCAACGGGAGGAAGATGGTATATCTCTACTGTACATGCCTTCCATGGTAAATCAATGGGAGCTGTATCAATGGGTGGTAAGAGTACATACCGTGAGCCATATGCACCTATGATACAACAGGTTATTCATGTTGAGTATGGAGTTGCAGAGGATATTAGAAAGGCTATTAGAAATTTAATAGAGGTAGGAGAAAAGGTAGCTGCGGTTATCCTAGAGCCTATCCAAGGAGAGGCTGGAGTTATTGTACCTCCAGATGGATATTTAACTGAGGTTCGTAAGATTTGTGATGAATTTGGTGTAGCCCTTATTTTTGATGAAATTCAAACTGGTATGGGTAGAACTGGAACTATGTGGAGATGTGAGGCCGAAGGTGTAACACCAGATATTATGACCTATGGGAAAGCCTTTGGAGGAGGTATTATGCCTATTACAGGAATTATTTGTAGACCACATATGTGGACTAAAAAGCTTGTAGATAATCCTTGGCTTTTAGGATCTCCTACCTTTGGTGGTAACCCTCTTTGTTGTAGCGCTGCCCTTGCAACTATTAAATATATGCTTGAGCATCATGTGCCAGAGGAATGTGCAAGAAAGGGTGTTATTCTTAAAAATGGATTATTGTCATTGAAGGAAAAGTATCCTGAAATTATTGAGGATGTTCGTGGTGTAGGATTAATGCTTGCGGTAGAATTCCACGAGTCTAAACTTGGATACCAGGTATCTAAGGGAATGTTTAAACGAAGAGTATTGACTGCCGGAACCCTAGTTAATGCTAAAACTATTCGTTTTGAGCCATCTGTTTTAATAACAGAGGAAGATATTAAAGAGGTTATTTCAAGAATGGATTTAGCCTTAGAGTGTACAAAAAGAGTATTTAATTTATAACTATTTACAAGGGTGTAGATAATAAGTATCTACGCCCTTATTTTTAGGAGGTATAATATGGAAATTAAGAAAATGTATATTAATGGTGCTTGGTGTGAGGGTGAAAAAACCTTTGATGCAGTTAATCCATTTGATGCAAGCTTAATATGTAAGGTATATGAATCAAGTATAGAGGATACAAATGAAGCTATAAAAGCTGCGAAGTATTCATTTTATAAGGATAGAACATGGAGAGATATGGATAGCCAAACTAGAGGAGATTGGCTACTTAAAATTGCTGATGAGATTGATGCATGTCGAGACGAGTTTGCGAGGCTTGAAACTATTGATAATGGAAAGCCATTAAGAGAAGCTATGTGTGATATTGATGATGCCATTCACAATTTTAGATATTATGCAAGCTTGATTAAAACTCCTCATGGTGGTGTTTATGAGGTAAATGAGGGATTTGGTAAAATGCATTCATATACCGTTCATGAGCCAACAGGTGTATGTGCGCTTATAACACCTTGGAATTATCCGCTTTTGATGGGAGTATGGAAAATAGCTCCAGCCCTTGCGGCAGGCAATAGTATTATATATAAGCCAAGCCCTTATTGTGTATTAACATCTATTAAGCTTTTTGAGATTTTTGATCGTATAGGAATGCCTAAGGGTTCTGTTAATTTACTATTAGGCGGAGCCGAAGTAGGAAATACTCTTGCTTCAAGTATGGATGTTGATATGATAACATTTACTGGTTCTACTAAGGCCGGACAAAGTGTAATGAAGGCTGCAGCATCCAATGTTAAAAAGATTGGACTTGAGCTTGGTGGAAAATCACCAAATGTCATCTTTGCTGATGCTGATTTAGAGGGTGCAGTTGAATGGGCTATGATTGGAATTTTCTTAAATCAAGGACAAATATGCTCTGCAGGAAGTAGAATTTTAGTTGAAAAATCACTTCACGATCGTTTTGTAGAAAGACTAAAGGAACGTGCTGAAGCAATTACCCTAGGAAATCCTTTAAATGATCCAGATATGGGACCGGTAGTTAATGAGATTCAAATGAAGCGTATTTTAGATTATATTGAAATTGGTAAAAAGGAAGGTGCAACCCTTGTAACAGGTGGATACAAGTATGAGGAGGGTGAATGTAGGAATGGATATTTTATAAAGCCTACTATTTTTGATAATTGTACCGCCGATATGACTATTGTAAAGGAGGAAATATTTGGACCAGTAGTTGTTATAGAAACATTTGAAACTGAACAAGAGGCAATTGATATGGCTAATGATACTCCATATGGTCTTGCTGGAGCCGTATTTACTAAAGATGGTGCAAGAGCTTTACGTGTTATAAAAGAAATCAGAGCAGGTATTACTTGGATTAATTGCTATAATCCTTGTTTTAATGAGGCACCTTGGGGTGGATATAAGATGAGTGGAATTGGACGTGAGCTTGGAGTTCATGGTCTTGAGGAATATCAAGAAATTAAGCAAATAAATATTAATCTAAATCCAGGAGTAGTTGGTTGGTATAAAAATTAGAGGTGTTATATATGGCTTTTTTAATAAAACCTAAAATTGAAGAATTTAAAAGTGTAGATGAATTTATAAATACTTATTTAATTAATGATGATGATTTATTATTTACTAATAAAACAATTTATGAAGCATATTTTAAAAATATAAAAACAAATGTCTTTTTATATGGTGATTATGGTGATGGTGAGCCTACCGATATATTGGTAGAAAAGCTTTATAAAGATATAAAGAATATTAATTATAAAAGAGTTATTGCCGTTGGAGGAGGAGCTATTATTGATGTTGGTAAGCTTTTGGCTTTAGAAAACATCTCACCAGTTTCAGATCTTTTTGAGGGAAAGACAGGGGTAAAGAGAAAATGTGAGCTTTTGATAATTCCTACAACCTGTGGAACAGGTAGTGAGGTAACAGCAATTTCTATTTTAGCGATCACCTCTAAAAATACAAAGCTTGGATTACAAAATAGCGAATTATATCCAGATAAGGCAATATTGATTCCAGAGCTTTTAGAGAGTCTACCATATAGTGTTTTTGCAACCTCATCAATAGATGCATTAGTACATGCCTTTGAATCCTATACCTCACCAAACGCAACTTCTTATTCTAAAATGTTTTCTCTTGAGGCTATTAAAATAATACTTAATGCGTATAAGGATATAGTATTAGATAAAACTAAAGTAAATACTCATATTAGAGATTTACTTATCGCCTCAAATTATGCAGGTATAGCTTTCTCTAATGCAGGCTGTGCATTAGTTCATGCTATGAGCTATCCCTTAGGAGCTAAATATCATGTTGCGCATGGTGAATCAAACTATGTTTTCTTTACAAGCGTGTATAAAAAATATATGAGTATTAATAAAGAGGGAATAATTAAAGAGCTAAATATATACCTATCAAAGATATTAGAATGTAATATAGATGAATGCTATGAAGCACTAGCTTCATTACTTGAGCATATTCTTCATTTAAAGAAAATGCATGAATATGGAGTATCGCCTAGTGATATTAAAGAATTTGTTAATATAGTTATAACAAAACAGACTAGATTGACTAAAAACAATTATGTTTCAGTAACTGAAAAGGAAATAGAAGAAATTTATAATAGTGTTTACTAAAGGAGATTTAATATGTTAAAAGATGAATTACCACAAATAAAAACTGTATTACCAGGTCCTAAGGCCAAGGAAATAATAGAAAGAAGACATAATGCAGTACCTGATGCTATAGGATGTTTATATCCAGTTGTAATTAATAGAGCTGAGGGAGCTATAATTGAGGATGTTGATGGAAATAGATTTTTAGACTTTATTGGAGGAGTAGGAGTATTAAATATCGGATATTCACATCCAGAGGTTATTGAGGCAGTTAAGGACCAAGCAGAAAAATATTTTCACTGCATGTTTAATACCGCAACTCATGAGGGATATGTTAAATTAGCAGAAAAACTATGTGAGATTGTCCCAGTTAAGGGAGAATTTAAAAAAGCCTTTTTTGCAAATTCAGGAGCAGAGGCTGATGAAAATGCTGTAAAAGTAGCTAAAGCCTATACAAATAGACCAAATATAATTGTTTTTTCAGGGGCTTTTCATGGAAGAACTCATTATACAATGGCAATGACTTCAAAAAAAGCATATGCTAAAGGAATGGGACCACTTGCAAGTGGCGTATTTAGAGCAGAATTTCCATATTATTATAGAGCTCCTAAGGGAATTGATAGTAAGGATTATGTAGATTACTATATTAAGAGTATATATGATGTTTTTGAAGAGTGTGCAGAAGCATCTACGATTGCTGCAGTAGTAGTTGAGCCACTTCAAGGAGAGGGTGGATTTATTCCAGCTCCTATTGAATGGGTTAAAGCTTTAAGAAAGGTATGTGATGAGTTTGGTATTCTAATTATAGCTGATGAGGTTCAATCTGGTTGGTGTAGAACTGGTAGAATGTTTTGTACTGAGTATTGGGTTGAGGCAGGAGTTAAGCCAGATATCCTAACTACAGCAAAATCAATCGCAGCTGGAGTTCCTTTATCAGCAATAGTTGCAAGTAAGGAAATAATGGATAGTGTTAGTAAAGGAGTAATAGGTGGTACATATTGTGGAAATCCTCTAGCTACTGCTGCTGCACTGAAGGTTATTGAAGTTATGCAAAGAGATAACTATGCTAAAAGAAGCGAGGAAATTGGTAGCATAGTTTTGAAAAGATATGAAGAACTAGCTAAGAAATACCCTGTAATAGGAGATTATAGAGGACTTGGGGCTATGATTGGAATAGAGTTTGTTTGTGATAAAGAAACTAAGGAACCAAACCCTAATCTAACTCTTGAAATTATTAAGGAATGTGCTAATAATGGACTAATGGTTGAAGGAGCTGGAACATATAATAATGTTATAAGATTTTTAGCACCACTTGTTATTACTGATCGTCAATTAAAATGTGGACTAGATATCTTTGAAGAGGCTATAGCTAAATGTTTAACAAAATGAAAAGGGATTTTTCCCTTTTTTTTGTATTATTTTCTAATAAGATAGTATAATAAAATAAAAGGACGTGATATTTATGTGTACAGCTGCAACCTATAAAACAAAGGATAGTTATTTTGGAAGAACCTTAGATTATGAATTTTCCTATGGAGAGGAAATTGTAATAGTTCCAAGGAATTATACCTTTAATTATAAGAAAATAGATAAAGTATCATCACATTATGCCATAATAGGAATGGCTCATGTAGTAGATAATCATCCACTATTTTATGATGCAATAAACGAGCATGGGCTTGGAATTGCTGGATTGAATTTTGTAGGTAATGCCATATATAATGATTATAAGGAGAATAAAATAAATATAGCTCCATATGAGATTATTCCTTGGATATTAGGAAGCTCGAGGACCGTTTCTGAGGCGATAGAGCTAATTAATAAAATGAATATACTAAATATCCCTTATAGTGAGTATTTACCACTAGCTAAATTACATTGGATAATTTCAGATAATTCTAGATCAATTACTGTTGAATCAGTAGCTGATGGAATAAAAATATATGATAACAAGGTAGGAATATTAACTAATAATCCACCATTTGATATGCAAATGTTTGCACTTAATAATTATATGCATCTTTCAAATAAGAATCCTAATAATAGTTTTGGTGATATAGATTTAAAAGCTTATAGTAGAGGGCTTGGAGCTTTAGGTCTACCAGGTGATTTATCAAGTCAATCAAGATTTATTAGAGCAACATTTGTAAAACTAAATTCTAAATCTGATGATGATGAATTATCAAGTATAAGTCAATTTTTTCATATCTTGAATTCTGTTGATCAACAAAAAGGATGTTGTGATGTTGGTGAGGGTAAATATGAATATACAATTTATACCTCATGCTGTAATTTAAATAAGGGGATATATTATTATACAACCTATAATAATCATCAAATCACAGCTATTGATATGCATAAAAGAAATTTAGATGATAATAAGCTATATTGTTATAATCTAATAATGAATGAGCAAATTAAAGAGATATTATAGAATAAAAAAAGTATAGTTATAGTAATAGGATAGATGACTATACTTTTTTTTATTTGAAATATATAATTATATAGGCTATAATGAAATAAAGAAAAGAAGAAAAAAGAAGGTGATGGTATGATTGATGAAATTAATTATAATCTCAAGCCTCCTAAAAAAATAATGCTACAAATGTATTCTTCAAGGCTTGGTAAGATCTTATTTAATATATCTTTATTAGCTCTTATTATTTCATTATGTCCACCATTTTCATGGTTTATTATAGCGTTAATAGCTATAATAGGAGTATTAATTATTTTATGCACTATAGGGTTGGTATTTGTAGTTGTCCCTGATTTTATATCTAAGTTTCAAGCAACTATTGATTATGCTTCTAAAATATCACAATTTCTATTATCTATATTACCTATGACCATATCGATAGCTTTTGTTTGTTCTTTATTATCGATTATATTCTTGTTATATGATAAAAATAATAGTCATAAGGCTAGAATATTTATTGCTATATTATCAATAGTTGTATCTATAATTTTATTTATTATATTTGTATTGGGGATGAAGGTATGAATAAATTAAATTTAAAAATAGTAGGTATTGGTAATATTAGTAACCCTTGTATAATGATTAATAATGAAATAGTGAAATATAAAAAGAATGAGTATAATTCATATGAAATTAATTATCAAACAGGTAGTGATAGAGTTGAATTATATATTTGTAATTATTTAGAGCTTCAGAATAAATGGTGGTTAATAACCTATCTTATATTTTTTATCATAAGTATATTTGGGTTATTTTTGCCAGGCTATGATAAAAGGTGTAGGTGTGTAAGCTCTAAATGTATATTATATTTAAAAGAAGATAGTAATATGAAAATAAGCTTTAATAGCTTTAATGAGAATGGAAATGCTTTAGTATTTGATTCTGATTTTCAATATGAGGAATTATCTAATATTTATTATATAAATAAAAGGATAAAAAGAAGAACTAAGCTTTTATCAGTTCTAAAAGTATTAATTTGGATTATTATAATAATATGTATCGTTATACTTTTAAAAAATAAATTATAGGAGGGGATTATTATGAAGGTATATATTAAAAATAAGCTTGTATCATTTGGTGGTAGTTCAAAGGTTTTAGATGAATCACAAAACCCTATATATAAGGTAAAGGGTAAGCTATTTAGCATAACTCATAAAAAGAAAATATATGATATGCAGGGTAAATTATTATATAGAGTTAGAAATAAGTGGATTAATTTTTTCACACATAAAGCTTATATATATGATGCTAAAAAGAAGAAAATTGCGACAGTTAGGGATAAATGGGCTAATGTAAATCAAGAATATTTTATTCAGGATTATGTAGACGAAATAAAAATTGAAGGAAAATTTTTATCTACTAATTGTAACATTTTAAGAAATGGTGAAAAAATAGGTAATATAAATAGACAATTCTTTGCGATTACAGACTCTTTTGAGCTAGAAGCAAATGAAGAGGATATACCATTTTTAATCGCATTAGTTATTGCGATTGATAACATTGTTGATCATAAAACTAAATAATAAAGATGATAATATAATCATATAATACAAAGAGAGGGAAATTTATGAAAAAAATAAGAAAACTTTTATATTTATTTATTTGTTTATTATTGGTATTTACACTTGCTTCGTGTGGTAATGCAAATAATAGTGATTTGTCAGAACCATCGGCTGGTGGAGGTTCTGATTCTAGCTTTGTTGATACATCCTCAACTAGAAAAATAATATATGAGGCTGATTTATCAATGCATGTAAGTGATTTATCAGAAACGTATAAGAAGGTAAAATCATATCTTCCTAGTGATGCATGGACACAAACTGAAAGAACATCAGGAGAAAAATATTATTTAGTAATAAGAATAAGCTACAAGGATTTTGATAAGTTTATTGCTGATGTAAGTGCGTTAGGTGAAGTTGACAGTTGTCAAAAGAAATCAAAGGATGTAACATCAAATTATGAATTATTACTTAATAAAAAACAAGCGTTAGAAACTGAATATGCTAGATTATTAGAGCTTATGGAAACAGCAAGCGCTAGTGATATAACAACATATATAACGCCTAGATTGACCGAGATTGAAACTCAATTATTAGATATAAATAATTCTTTAACAAATTATGATGAGTCTGTAAGCTATAGTACAATAAATTTAACTATGTATCAAAATGAAGTAGTAAAGAAAAAGTCATTTGGTACATCATTAAAGAATGCATTTATAAATGGTGGAAATGCTTTTGTTAGTGTAATTAAGTTTATGTTAACAGCCATTGCCTTCTTATCACCGTTTGTTTTAGTTGCAGGTGCAATCGTTGGTATTTTGATATTAATTAATAATATAAAGAAAAATAAAAAAACAAAAGCTAAAGAAAATACAAAGAATGATGTAGTAGCACCTCCTAAAGAGAAAAATAAAGAGACTGTTAAGGATGCAGGATTAAAAGACAATAAGGAAGATGCAAAGAAAAATGTAGTAGAGCCTCCTAAAGAGGAAAATAAAGAAACTACTAAGGATATAGAAGAAAAAGAAAATAAATAAGATAAAAAATCTTTTATCTCACCCTTCGTTTGAGGGTGAGATTTTTTTGTTTAGCGTTTCTAAATTATACTCTTTATTAACTAAAGTAAACCTTTTTTAAAAAAAATAAAAAAATATTTAGCACTTTTATTGACAGAGTGCCAAACAAGTACTATAATCACAATTGTATTGGCAGTTACAATGGTAGAGTGCCAAGAATAAAGGAGGAAAAATTATGATTAGACCATTAAATGACAATGTTGTACTAAAAAAGGAAAGGGTAGTTAAACAAACGGCAAGTGGTATTGTACTTAGCCAACATGAAGAGGAAAAAGAATATGCAATAGTAGTTGCAGTTGGTAGTGGAAAGAAAAACGATAAAGGAGAAGTTATTCCTTTAGAGGTTAAGATAGGACAAAAGGTTATATATAACTGTTATAGTCCAACAAAGGTTAAATATGATGATGAGGAATACATAATTGTTTCTGCAGATGAAATATTAGCTATTATAGATTAGGATGAAAAGGGGTATTTGAATATGGCAAAGATTATTAAATTTTCAAAAGATGCTAAAGAGTCTATGTTAAAAGGAATTGATGAATTAGCAAATACAGTTAAGGTTACATTAGGACCAAAGGGACGTAACGTGGTATTAGATAAGGGATATGGTTCACCACTTATTACTAATGATGGAGTATCAATTGCTCATGAAATTGAATTTGATGATCCGTTTATGAATATGGGTGCTAAATTGATTTATGAGGTTGCAAACAACACCAATGATGTTGCAGGTGATGGAACAACAACTGCTACATTATTAGCACAATCTATGATTCATAGTGGATTAAATGAAGTTGAAAAAGGTGCTAATCCAGTATTGATGCGTGAAGGAATTGACAAAGCATCTAAGCTTGTATCAGAAAAGCTTTTAGCTCATTCTCATAAGGTTGAATCATCAAATGAGATTGCAAATGTCGCAACAATTTCTTCAGGATCAAAAGAAATCGGTGAGCTTATTGCACAGGCTATGGAAACAGTAGGAAAAGATGGAGTAATTAATGTTGATGAATCAAAGGGATTTGAAACATCATTAGAAGTTACTAAGGGAATGAAATATGACAAAGGATATGTTTCACCATATATGGCAGGTGAATTAGATAAGACTAGTATTGTAATGGAGAATGCTTCAGTTTTGGTTACAAATCAAAAGATAAGCTCTATTCAAGATATTCTTCCAATTCTTGAGGATGTAGTTAAATCAAGAAAGCCTTTATTTATCATTTGTGATGATATGGATCAAGAGGCAATCAATACAATTATTTTAAATAAATTACGTGGTACATTTAATGTGGTTGCAACTAAAGCACCTGGCTTTGGAGATAATCAAACTGCATCATTATCAGATATTGCATTATTAGTCGGAGCTAAGTTTATTGATAAGGGTCTTAATATGGAGCTTAAGGATGTAACAACAGCTGATTTAGGAGAAGCAAAGAAGATTATTGTTGAAAAGGATTCAACAACTATTATTGATGGCTTAGGAAGCAAAGAGGATTTAAATAATCGTATTGATGAATTAACAAATATGATGAATAATGAAACATCTAAATATCAAAGAGAAGAAATAGCTAAACGTCTTGCGAAATTATCTAACGGAGTTGCTTTAATTAAGGTTGGTGCTACTACTGAATCTGAGCTTAAGGAAAAGAAGCTTCGTATTGAAGATGCACTAAATGCAACTAAAGCTGCAGTAGCTGAAGGAATTGTATGCGGTGGAGGAGCTGCTTTATTAGAGATATATAAAGAAATTAAGCCTGATCTAAAGAGTGATAATACCGATGTTCAAAGAGGAATGAACGTGGTATTAGATTCACTTAGTGCACCATTGTATCAAATTGCTGAAAATTCTGGATTCAGTGGAAAAAATATTGTTGAGGAACAGTTAATAAAGAAATCAGGAATTGGATTTAATGCTAAAAATGGTGAATGGACTGATATGTTTAAAACTGGTATTGTTGATCCAACCAAGGTTACTAGAAGTGCTATTTTAAATGCAGCTTCAATTGCTGGATTATTCCTAACTACAGAGGCGGCTGTTGGAAATAAAAAAGAAGATAAAGCTACACCTGCAGAGCCTGCAATGTATTAATAATAAGAAAAAAGATTTATATTATAGATGAATGAAAAGATTGTCAAAATACATCTTGTTATTGACAATCTTTTTTATTTTGTTATTTTTGTTATAATTGCACATAATAATATTGTAAAAATATTATAATAGCACACATATGTATGCCACAAGAATACAAAATTACTTTTTTATAAGAAAAATGTATACAAGATACAATCAAAGTGCTAAAATACTATGGGAATGGAGATTGTTAGTATGTATTCTTTAAGGGAATTATATAAAATAGGGCATGGACCATCATCTTCTCATACAATGGGACCAGCTTATGCTGTAGAAAAGTTTAAGGAAAGATATCCAGATTGCCAAAATGCAAAAGTTATATTAAAGGGTTCACTTGCCTTAACTGGTAGGGGACATTTAACAGATAAGGTTATTATAGATACTTTTTATCCTATACCATGTGAGGTTAGCTTTGATATTAAATCAGAGGATATTCCTCATCCTAATACTATGGATATATATGGCTATAATGATGAAAATACATATTTTATGCAAGTATATTCTATTGGTGGAGGCTCAATAAGGATAGAAGGAGAAGCCGAAGAGCTATCTAAAGAAATATATCCTTTAAATAAGCTTAAGGATATAAAGGAATATTGTAATGATTATAAAATTAGATTTTATGAATATGTGGATATGATAGAAGATGAAAAGTTTAATTCATATATGGAAGATATATATAATGTATTATATGATTCTGTAGAAAGAGGATTAAATACAAGAGGACATTTACCTGGAAATCTTCATATTAAAAGAAAAGCAAATTATTTATTATATCAAAATTTTAAGGATGATTTATCCGAAATAAGAAGACATAAGCTTGTAGCCTATGCATATGCTGTAAGCGAGGAAAATGCTTCAGGAGGACTAGTTGTTACTGCTCCAACATGTGGTAGTGCAGGAGTACTACCTGCATGTATGCGTTATGCAATTGATAGTGGATATAGTAAAGAAGATATTATTAATGCTCTTAAAACTGCAGGACTTATTGGTAATTTAGTAAAAAAGAATGCCTCTATAAGTGGAGCTGAGGCGGGCTGTCAAGCAGAAATAGGAACTGCATGTGCAATGTCTGCAGCATTTTTAGTGGAGCTATATGGAGGATCTCTTTCATGTATAGAATCAGCTTCGGAAATAGCTCTTGAGCATCATTTAGGTCTAACCTGTGACCCTGTAGATGGCTATGTACAAATTCCTTGTATTGAGAGAAATGCTGTCGCAGCATTAAGAGCCCTTGATGCCTCTAAATTAGCTAGCTATTTGAACAATGATGATTCTAAAATATCATTTGATCTTGTTGTAGAAACAATGCTAGATACTGGTAAGGATTTAAAAAGCTTATATAGAGAAACATCAAAGGGTGGACTTGCTAAGAAATTCGAATAAATAGAAGGACTAATGTCCTTTTTTTGTGATATACTATTTCTATAAGGGTGGGGTCTATATTATGAAAAAAATATGTTGTTTATTTTTAATAATATTTTTGTTTTCTATAATATCCTGTAATGCAGTTATAAATGGACATAGATGTCTTGTATTTGATTCAGTTTATGCAGAAAATGATAATTATATTATATTTCCAGAGGTATTATCTAAAAGTGACGATTGGTATTTCTTCTATACAACAGATAAGTATGTGCTAAGAATAGATAAAGAATATAGTTATAAATATGCTTTAATTTCACTATAATTACATATTGAGGCTAGGAGCTTAAAGGCTCTTAGCTTTTTTTTATGATTATAATTCATAATATAATGGATACTTAATATTTAAGAAAGAATTAAGAAACTATTAATGATTATTATTTTTATGTTCTTTATAATATCCTTGAGGTTGATAATTATGAATAAAGGGTATAAAAAGTTTTTAATATTATGGATAGGTGAATTAATTTCTCAAATAGGCTCTGGACTGACTTCGTTTGGACTGGGAATATATGTATTTAAAGCTACAGGTAGTGCTACAAGTATGGCATTAGTAACCTTATGTGGTTTTCTACCAAGCTTAATATTAAGCATTTTTGCAGGTGTATTAGCGGATAAATATGATAGAAGATTAATGATGATATTAGGCGATGGTTTGTCAGGAATGGGAATATTATTTATTCTTGTTATGATGATTTTAAATAAATGTGAGGTATGGCACATATATGTTGGATTGTTAGTTTCCTCAACGTTTTCAAGCCTTATGCAGCCAGCATTTAATGCTACTATTACTGATTTAGTAGGAAAGGATAATTATACAAAAGCCTCTGGCTTAGTATCAATTGCAAGCTCATCTAAATTTTTAATATCACCTTTACTAGCTGGAATATTATTATCTTACTTTAATATAGAACTTTTACTTATTATGGATATATGCACATTTATTATTACTGTAGCTGTAACACTATTTATTAAAAGAGGTATTATTACAGAAACTGATAATAAAGCTACTGATATGAGATTCTATAAGGAAGGCTTTAAAGAGGTATTTAGTAATAAGGGAATATTAGCTCTTGTAATTGTCGCGTCATTTATTAATTTGTTTATGGGATTTATACAGGTTTTAAGTGAATCATTAGTATTGGGCTTTACCTCTACTAAGGTTTATGGTATTTGTGAATCAGTATCAGCCTCAGGAATGCTAGTTGCAAGTATTATAATAGGTGCAATAGGTATAAAGAAGCATCATAAAAATAAGCTTGCGGTTGCGCTTATTATGGCAGGCCTTGCAATGATTGGATTTGGTCTTACAGATAATATTTATATTATTATTGTTTTTGGATTTTTATTCTTCATGACATTACCAGTAGCTAATACAGCCCTAGATTATTTAGTAAGAAGCAATATTGAAAATGAGAAGCAGGGAAGAGTTTGGGGTGTAATAGGGTTTTTATCTCAAATAGGTTCTGTTATATCATTTACAATTTGTGGAGTATTAGCTGATTGTATTAGTAAAATATTTGATATTAGTGTAAGTAGAGCCTCAGGATATGTAATAAGCGGTGGTGGAGTGTTCTTAGCTATTATTGCAATATCAATATTTGCTATGAAATCTATATCAGTATTAGAAAGAAATGCTAATTTATTTGATCAAAATAATAATAGCATTATTTAAAATATATGAATTTAGATGTATAATATAAGAAATAGAGGGAGATGTTATATTATGGAAAAAGTAAAAAATGATAAGAAAATGACAATTTCATCTTTTTTAAAAGAAGTTAAGCCTGTAAAGAATTTACAAGAAGAATTAGATAGAAAAAATCCACTATATAAACATCCTATTTATATTAGAATTATGAGAGAACGAGGACTTATTAAGTAGTGGTAAGAATTATTTACTAGAAAAAAGTTCATATAACAAAAAAAGCCGACTTACAAATCGGCTTTTTTTATACCTGATAGGCTAGGTTTTCAAGTATAGATTCTATCTGCTTTCAAATCCTCTAGTAGCTAATACAGCAGAAGCTAGTTATGCATAGAGTGATTTGCCGCCCTATCCACGAACAGCTGTTCTCGTAACACAGCCACGCACACGTCTGCATATCCGAGGTATGCATTTCGTTTACCACCTCGCAATATAATTATAATTCAATTTATAAAAAAGAAAATACCCAAAAAATGTCCGCTTATTGTAATAAAAAGTATGAATTAAATGGATTCATTTGTTTAATGAGATGATAAATAGAGTATACATTCGTTTATTCATTTACGACAAAAATTCTTTTTTAAAATAGAAACTAGATATATTAATATATACAAATTATTGTCATATCACTATGCTTATTTTTTGTTAGTATGTTATAATCATAGTATAAATTATTAGCTATTTTATGTTAAGCTTTAACTGAGAGATATTTAACTTATGATTTAAGCCCTATTAAATGTGATTCATCAAATTTAATAAAGCAATTAGATGAAATATTAAAGGATTATAAAATTTGATGAACCCGTTGGGTTTATATAAATAGAGGAGGTTTTATTATGGAAAAAGAAAGGATTGAACTACATTTACACACTAAAATGAGTGCTTTAGATGGAGTAACAGATGCAATAGATTATATAAAGGCTGCACTTAATATGGGTTGGAAAGGAATTGCTATAACTGATATAGAAAGTGTTAATGCAATTGTTGATGTTGAAAACTATTTACATAGTAATAATATAACAGATTTTAAACCTATTTATGGTACTGAATTATCATATATTGATGATTCTAAGGGTAATAATACAAATAAAGAATATTATGCTACTTTTTTAGCAATTAATAAAGTTGGTAAGAAAAATCTTTATAAATTATTATCTGATGCCTTAACAACACATTTATCTGAAAATGAAGCTAAGGCATTAAAAAGTGTAATTGAAAAATATCGTGAAGGAATTCTTGTTGGATCATCTAGTGCAAGTGGTGAAATTTTTGATTTAGCTTTAACAGGAAGTAAAGAAGAACTTATAGAGGCAATGAAGTTTTATGATTATATAGAGGTGTCTCCTGCTTCATGTTACAATCAATTTATTGATAAATTTATAGAAGTCGAGAAACCAGTTTTAGAGGTTATTAAAAAAATAGTAATGACTGCAAAAAGCTTGAATAAGCTTGTTGTGGCAACGTCAGATTGTTATTATTTAAATCCGGATGATAAGAAGTATCGTGAGGTTTTAGTTGAAACTCCCGATAAAGAAGGTTATTATCATTCTTTAGCAGGTACATTCCTTTTACCAGATAGTCATTTAAGAACTACTAGTGAGATGTTAAAGGAATTTGAATTTATGGGAGAAAAACTAGCATATGAAATCGTAGTTGAAAATACAAATAAGATTTTAGATATGACAGAAAGATATGAGGTTTTTCCACATAACATGTTTGCTCCTGCAGATGATGAGTTTTCTAATAATCCTGTAGTTAATAATATAAAATCTATTAAAGAAGAATCAAGAAGAATTGTATATGAAAATATTAAAGGAAACTATGGAGATAATCCTCATCCAATAATTACAAAGCGTATAGAGCGTGAGCTAGAGTTGATTAATAAATCAGGACATATGTCTGAATATTATGTTACTCATTTGCTTGTAAAAAAATCTCTTGATGATGGTTATATAGTTGGTTCTAGAGGATTGGTAGGTTCATCGCTTGTTGCTACAATGATGGGTATAACCGATGTTAATCCCCTAAAGCCTCATTATATTTGTAAGAAATGTAAATTTCATACAATTAAAATGTCGACAGATGAAATAAAAGAATATGGTTTATCTGATATTGAAAAGCCTTTCCAAGAATATTTATCAGCTGTAAGTTCAGGCTTTGATTTACCAAATGCAAAATGTCCATGCTGTGGTAATGAACTATCTAAAAATGGTCATGATATTCCGTTTGAATCCTTCTTGGGTATTGAAGGAGAAAAAAGCCCTGATATTGATTTAAATTTCTCAGGTGAATATCAATCAAAGGCACAAGAATATCTTAGAACTATTTTTGGAAAAGACAATGCTTTCCGTGCGGGTACTATCTCAACACTTTCTGAAAGGACTAGTATTTTTTATGTAAAGGATTATTACGATAGAATAGGAGTTAAAAAAAGCAATTCTGAAATAAAAGAAATTGCATCTCATATTGAAGGGGTAAGAAGGTCTACTGGTAAGCATCCTGGTGGAATTGTAATTGTACCTAAGGATGTAGATATATATGATATTACACCTATCCAATATCCTGCTAATGATAAAACAAGCCCTTGGCGTACAAGTCATTTTGATTATCATACCTTTGAGAATAATCTTTTAAAATTAGATATTTTAGGACATGATTCTCCTACTGTTATCAAATATTTGATGGATTATGTAAAATCACATCAAGAAGAGTTTCCATTTGATAAGGTACAGGATATTCCGATTGATGATCCAAAGCTTTTGAAATTATTTAGTGAAACAGAGGTTATAGGCTTAACTAAAGAGGAGCTAGGCTCTCTGGTGGCATCTAGTGGTATTCCAGAGTTTGGAACTGGATTTACCCAATATATACTTACAAAAACAAAGCCAAGGACATTTGCTGAGCTAGTTAAATTATCTGCTCTTTCTCATGGTACTAACGTCTGGAGAGATAATGCAGAGGAGTTAATTAGTGGTAATACAAAATATGGTAAAATTCCTTTAGATAAGGTTATTGGGTGCCGTGATGATATTATGCTTGAATTAATGAGATTTGGAATGTCAACTAAGGATTCATTTGATATTATGGAATTTGTTAGAAAGGGTAAGGCTCAATCTCAAGTAGATAAGTGGAAGGAATATGCTTTAAAAATGAAAGAGGCGAATGTACCTGATTGGTATATTTGGTCTTGTGGACAAATTAATTATATTTTCCCTAAGGCACATGCAACAGCTTATGCTTTAATGTCCTTAAGGATGGCATGGTTTAAGGTCTACTACCCAAAATTATTCTATAGTGCATGGTTTTCAAAATCTACAAATAGCTTTGATGTTGAGGCGTTTGTAAATGGTCCAAAAGCTATTAAGGCTAAAATAGATGAAATTAAGGCAACTAGTGATATTAGTGAAGCAAAAGAAGATTTATTAGTATCCTTACAAGTTGCATATGAAATGACTCTAAGGGGTATTAAATTTATTCCAGTTGATATTAATAAATCTCACGCAACAGATTTTGAAATTGAAGGAAATGATTTAAGAATCCCACTTGTTGCCGTAAATATGCTTAGTGAGAAAACGGCATTAAATATTATTAAATGTAGAAATGAACAAGAATTTACTTCGGTTGATGACGCAATTAAACGTTTAAACCTTTCATCAGAGGTAGTTCAAGAATTTAAAGAATTAGGAGTTTTTGGTAATATTCCAGAAAATTAGTGTGTTAATTAATGGTATTATTAGTGTTTAGAAAAAAACGGTTCAATAAAGTTTAAGATGTAGATGATAAATCGAGCTATAAACTTTAGGATGT
>JBJEFR010000078.1:0-28038 GCA_051874255.1 Anaeroplasmataceae bacterium | reverse complement strand
TGGGGCGTACGACAGGAATCGAACCTGCGAGTGCTGGTGCCACAAACCAGAGTGTTAACCACTTCACCACGTACGCCATATCATAAGCAGTATTAATTATACATAAAACTTTTCTATTTGTAAAGTAAAAAAATAAAAAATGTGTTTTTGTGTTAAATTAGAATATTCCTTGAATATTTATATAAATAATGTATAATTAAGTAGGAAATAAATTTGAAAGGAATAATAACCTATGTGGAAAAAGATAATTTATTATGTAGCTATGGTAGTTGTAGGTGTTTTATTCATGATGTCATTTTCAATGGTTCAAATTGAAAATACATATGTGAAACTTGTAAATAATGCTATTAATAGTGATAATTATACTGATATATTGGGATTATATACATCATTTGGTAATTCACAGGCTGTTTATAGCAAGGATATAGATGATACAAAGATAAGAGTTTTTGAAACTGCTTCAGTAAGAGATAGAACTGAAAATGATAATACCTATGGTTATTTAGATTTTGAATACTCTATATTTATTGCATCATCAACTGCTAAAGCTAATGATCAACAAACTGAAGAAGGTAAGGAGTATAACAAAAAAGGCTTCAAAATTGGAGATTTTGTTTATTATGCTAATGGATTTGAAAATGGAATGATTTTATCTAGTGATGATCCTAATTATGAAGCTTGTCATAATATTTATGGTGACTATAATAATTTATTAGTAGATACATCTTCCTTAAATATTATTCAATATGTTATTCCTTATGATTTTATAAATACTTATGCATCTGTTACATCATTTGATAAAATTGAAATATTAGATGCAACTGGTGCATCATATGCTACAATAGAGGGTACTTTCAATTATGATTCAACTTTCTTTACTGAAATTAAGTCTTTAAAGGATGTTCATAATGATGCATCTAAAAATAATAAGACTGATGAATTTGATGAATATTATAATACATGGAAAACTACTTACAATAGCACAAGCTCTCATGTAACTGCATATTCACAGGGTGATGTCTTTAAGGCTGGATTCTATGTTAAATTAGTATTAATGGTTGTTGCTTATATTATTATAATGCTAATTATTGGTGATATTTTAGTTGGTAAGAAGAGAATTATTGACTTCTTTAGAAATATTAGTAATAAAAGTAAATCTAAGGATGTAAATGAACCAATTGAAGCTGAGGCAAGAATTGTAAATGATGATGTTAAAGAGGATAAGTAATCCTCTTTTTTCATTGACTAAGTGTACTACATTTTATATAATGAATGTATGTAAGATTAAGGATTTAAGGTGATTTTATGAAAATTAAAAAGGCTATTATTCCTGCAGCAGGGTATGGTACTAGGTTCTTACCTGTCACAAAAGCTATAGCTAAGGAAATGCTACCAATTATTGATACTCCAACAATTGAGTATATTGTAAGAGAGGCTTTAGAAAGTGGTATTGAGGATATATTAATTATTGTAAGCTCTAATAAAAATGCTATTATGGATTATTTTGATAATAACTTTGAATTAGAGTATCAATTAAAAGAAAAAAATAAGCTTAAGGAGCTTGAGAGAATCTGTGAGTTACCAAATAAAATAAATATTCATTTTATACGTCAACATGAGCAATTAGGCTTAGGTCATGCCGTATTATGTGCTAAAACCTTTGTTGCTGGTGAGCCATTTGCTGTTTTATTAGGTGATGATGTTTATGTTGGAAATAATAAGCCAGCATTACGTCAGCTAATGGATGCATATGAGGAAACCTCATGCTCTATTTTAGGGACACTTGAGGTACCTGATGCAGATGTAAGTAAATATGGTATATGTGATCCTAAAAAGGTTGTTAGAAAAGGTCTATCATTATTAAATAGTGTGGTTGAAAAGCCTTCATTAGAAGAGGCGCCTAGTCATAGTGCTATTGGTGGTAGATATATCCTAGATGCAGCTATCTTTGATTATTTGGAAAATCAAGAGCGTGGGGCTGGAAATGAAATACAACTTACTGATGCTATTAAGAGAATGATGAATAATCATGATGTATATTCGTTAGATATTGATGGACGAAGATATGATATTGGTTCTAAAATGGGATTTATTGAGGCAACAATTGATTTTGGATTAGAACGTGAGGATTTAAAGGATTCATTAAAAAAGCTTTTAGAAAGTAAGCTTAAATAATAATAGAGGAGTCTATTTTGACTCCTCTATTATCTTTATAAGGGTATTTATAGCTTTATCTATTTTATCAATTGGTATAGCATTATATCCTATAATTATTTTATTAGTAATTGTATCATTGAAATAATAATCATCCATTAAGGCAATATCAATTTTATTTTCTAAGGCTTTTCTTTTAAAAATCTCCTTATTTAGGCTGGAAAGGGATATAATTAGTGACAAATAACTATTTTCATAATCAATTTTTATATTTGGATGATGCTCTAAAATAGATATTATTTTAGCTCTTTTTTGTTTATATAAAGCCTTTGTTTTATTTATATGTCTACTATAATAACCCTCACTAATAAATTCATTTAGTAATAATTGATCTAAAGTTGATACAGTAGAAGAATAGAAAGAATATAGTCTATTATAATTTTTCATTAATTCATCGGGTAATATCATATAAGATATTCTTAATGCAGGTGATATAGTCCTAGAATAAGTTGAAAGTAAAATAGTATTGTTTGGTATAAGGTTATATAATAATACGGATTTATTTGATAAATATTTAAATTCACTATCAAAATCATCCTCAATAACATACCTTTTTTCATTTACCCACTTAGCTATTTCTAATTTTCTAGAAAGACTCATTTTTACACCAGTTGGGAATTGATTATCGGGAGTTATGTATATAGCATCAGCTTCTACATTGTTAATAATCATACCTTCATTATCAATATTTGAATAAATGATTTCCTTTTGATTATTTTTTATTATTCTTGAAACCTTATCATAGCCTGGGTTTTCTATAGCATAGGTTTTAGCAGGTAAGATATTTATTAATAGTGTTAATAAATATTCAATACCACTTCCTATTATTATATTATATGGATTAACTCTAATTCCCTTTGATTCATATAAATAGTTAGAAATAGTATTTCTCAGTTCAATAGAGCCCTTATTATCAGATTTACTAATTATGCTATTATTATCATATAATATTTTTTTATTTAGCTTATTCCATGTGTAATATGGAAATATTGATGAGTCAATATTCTTAGTAGTAAGATCATACATATAACAAATAGTATTATCTTTAAGCATTTCAAATGGCTCTTTATTTGTTATTTCTAGGTTATATGGCAATACGTAATATCCTTTTTTTTCAATTGACGTAATAAGTCCTTCATCTAAAAGAAGATTATAGGCTTGTATAATAGTATTTTGACTTATATTTAGCATATTAGATAATATTCTTTTTGTTGGAAGCTTTTCATTAGGCTTAAGATTATTGTTTAGTATATTATCCTTAATATAGTTATATAATATTATATATTTAGGTGTATTTTCAGTAAAATCAACATTAAATTTCATATATTACCTCTGGTACCAAAAAATAAATGTAAACTGATACTTTAAAAGGTATCAGTTTGGATATATTATACTATATGTAGTTTAAAAAAGAAAGAAGGATAAGAAATGAATAATAGTCAGAAATTATTAAATAAGGTTATTATTATTGCGATGTTTAGTGCATTATCATGTGCGGGAACATTTGTACAAATTAGAATGCCTGCAGGTGATTTCGTGCATTTAGGTAATTTTGTAATGATTACTGCAGCACTTTTACTTGGAGGAATAGAGGGTGGACTTGTAGGTTCATTAGGAATGGGTATATATGATTTGATATTCTATACATCTAAGCCATCTACAATTATTAGAACTTTTGTATTAAAATTTTTAATTGGATTTGTTGTTGGAACATTATTTAGATATGTACTTAAGAAGGATAAAAATGTTAAGATTCCTTTATATGTAGTAGGAGGAGTATTTCTAGCATTATTTATTACATCTATAGTATTTATAGCTCTTGGAACAAATAGTGGTTTTTCAAGTATCTATTCAGTTTCTGTATTTGGTACTGTTAAAAAGCTTACTATAAGCTATTATATTCCAATATTTGCGTTTATATTTGCAGCAGGATTAATTGTTGCAGCGGTATTCTCTCATAAGCTTTCTAAAAGAAATCAAGCTGCGTTATTCGCAATAACTATAGCTGTTTTATTAAATATTGTTGGTGAATTTTTCTTAAGATGGCTACTTGAAGGAATAATGTTAGACGGATTTAAGGTATCACTTGCTACTGCTACATCTAAGATACCAGGTTCTCTCATTACTGGATTTATAAGTGTTGTATTATCAGTATTAATATATGAGCCTATTTATAGAGCCTTAAAAAATAATGATTCATTTGCTGATGATACAGCTCAATATGATAACAAGACTAGTGAGGTAGAATAATATGAATAAAATATCTGAATTTTTAAAGAAGTATTCTCCATATGTTATAGCTTTAGTTGGTTTAATAATAACTATTTTACTTACTATTGCGATTGTATATCTAAATAAATGTGTATTTACATCTGATAATATTAAGCTAATACCTAAGTTGAGTGATTATAAATTAATAGCTAATAATCTAATTGGATTTGCAGAAGGTATAGTTGTATTTCAAACATTTATATTATTTTTAAATGGAATTAATAAAAAGTAGGCGACTACTTTTTATTTTTTTATAGAATTTTTCCTAAATAATTATATATATTGTGATATATTTAAAATAGGTGAGATGTATGAAAGTATTATTTAATGAAGATTTCAATGATTTTCCTTTAGAGGAATTGCCATATGATAAGGACCATAGTGCCTTAGGAGAGTATCATACGGTTATAAATGAAGGCTATATGGGTAATTGGTACGACCCTATTTGTAATCATCAGTGGAGAAGTCAGGGTGGTTCTTGGATTATTACTAATTATGATAATAAGAGATATTTAACTCAAAATAGAGGAGACTATTCAGTAGGACATTTTAAGTCAGTTAGTAGCCTATTAATATTAAAAGAAAAAATATATTCAGCTTATACTATTGATGTTAAGATAAGATTACTTAGTACAAATGAATATTCTGGAGTTGTTTTTAATTATATTACATCAAGAAATTATTATAGTGTTTCTATTAAAGAGGGAAGTATTTGCTTATATCATAGAGATCAAGAGGAAATAACGGTTATAAAGGAAGCTCCTTTTGAGGTAGATGAGTATAAGCTTTATAGTTTAAGGGTTATTATAAATAATGATGTTAAAGTATATATAGACAATGTATTAATATTAGAAGCTAATATCAATATTTTAAATAGTAAATGTGGTGTAATAGCGAAGGGTGCAGTAAGATATACAGATTTTATTATCAGTATGAGTGATGAAGAATATAATCATCATATTGATAATAAAAATAAGGAATTAGAAGCTTTAAAAGAAAAACAAGCTAAATATCCTAAAATAGAATTAATAAATAAAATTTCCCTAGGTGATGGAGGAAGTGCAAGGCAAATAAGATTTGCTCATAAGAAAAATGGCGAATTATTCTTTATTTTTGCTCAACATCAAAAAATGATTATGAGAGATTCATTCGCTCAAATATCTTGTTTAACAGCTATAGATTTAAAGGGTAATATTATGTGGCAAATAGGGGAGCCTAATAATAGCGATAATAATACTAGAATTAGTGCTGATTTACCATTTCAGGTATGTGATATAAATAATGATGGTCGTGATGAACTAATTTATAGTAGAGATTTTTATGTGATAATAGTAGATGCCGAAACCTCTAAAGAAATTAGTAGAATGAAAACTCCTCTTGTAGATAGTGATTTTGGTAGCTATCCATATAAACGATTAAATGTAGATGCAATACGTGTAGCTGATTTTAAAGGAGTAGGATATAAAAATAGCTTTATTATTAAAGATAGATATAAAAATGTATTTGCTTATGATAATGAATTTAATTTATTATGGAGATACGTATACAAAAACACAGGTCATTTCCCATATATTTATGATTTTAATAATGATGGTTGTGATGAGATGTATGTTGGATATTCAATGGTAGATAGTAAAGGTAATATTATGTGGAGTTTACCTATAGAAAGTGATCATACCGATGAAATAATATATATAAATACTATGCCCAATGAACCTAAAAGGCTTTATTTAGCGTCAGGTAATGAAGGTTTTAATATTTGTAATTTAGATGGCAGCATATTTAAGCATAATGAGGTTGGTCATGCTCAAAGAATAAGTATAGCTAATTATAATAGAAAAAATCCTGGATTAGATATATGTGTTACATCATTTTGGGGTGCAAATGACATAATTTATATGTTTGATGCATATGGTAATAAATATAAGGAAAAGGAAATGATGTATAATGGTAATGTTATTACCCCGGTAGCTTATGATGGCGAAAATGAGCTTATTTTAGCTTCAGCTGTATTAGGACTACTTGATAGTGATCTAGATACTATAGTGAAATTGCCAGAGGACGGACACCCTACATTATGTGCAGATGCGTATGATATTGATGATGATGGAATCGATGAAATATTGATATGGAATCAGTATAATATGTATATTTATAAAGCATCAAAATATAAGAGTGGTAATAAATATGAAAAATATCCTAGTGATGCTATGAGTAATTATCGAGGAGAGTATCTAATAAAAAAATAAATTGTAAAATTTTCACATTTTTTCACATATTTAATTACTTTACTTAATAAACTATTTATGATATTATTCTATAAGAAAAGAGGGATAATATGACATATGGTGAATTAATAGAGCAATCCTTATTTAAATTAATGTTAAAATATAGAAAAACGTTTAATTTTAAGGATATTAGAGATAAGTATCCAGAATTATCTAGTCAAGAAATTAGAATATTATCTACAATTATTTTATATAATGCTAGAGAAGAAAATATTTCAGCTTCTGTACTAGCTAAGGCATACGGTGTAACAACCGCAGCTATTATGCATAAGCTAGATACATTAGAGGATAAGGGATATATATATAGGATTTCCGATGAATTAGATAAAAGAAAAAAGTACATATGCTTAAGTGAAAAAATGAAACAAGAGGCTATAGAATTAAAGGAAACTAATGATAAGAATATTGAGCATATGACAAAGGTATTAGGTGAGGAAGATTGCAAAAATCTTTTAAGAATACTAAATAAGCTTATAGATACAATAGGGGTGCTAGAATAATGATTAAGCTTTTGGGTAGGTTTAGATGGTATTATTGGTTATTAATTATAATTATAATTGGACTTGTTTATGTACAAGTAACACTAGATTTAGAAATACCAGATTATGTATCAAAAATATTAGCCTTATCTTATTCAACTGCAGCTGATTCAAATCATGAGATAATGGTTAATGGACTAAAGATGCTAGGCTGCGCTGCAGGAGGTATGGCTTGTACAATTACAGTTGGCTTTTTAGCTGCGAAAATAGCTTCAGGCTTTAGCCATGATTTAAGAAGAGATGTTTATAAAAAGGTTCAATCTTTTTCTTTAGAGGAAATTGATAAATTTAAAACATCATCACTGATTACTCGTTCTACAAATGATATTAATCAGGTTCAAATGGCAGTGGTTATGTTTTTAAGAATGGCGATTTCAGCTCCACTACAGGCAATTAAAGGAATAATTAAAGCTGTAGATAGTGCGATAGGCCTTGAGATGGTAATTATTGTAGCAGTATTAGTTTTAGTAGTGGTAATGATTGTATTATATATGCTAGTAATGCCTAAATTTTCTAAGGTACAGCGTTTAACAGATAATTTAAATCTAGTTACAAGAGAAAATTTAACAGGATTAAGAGTTGCTAGAGCGTATAATGCATCACATGTACAAAAAGAAAAGTTTGATGTGGCAAACGAAAAAATGACAAAAACAAATACATATATCAATAGATGTATGTCACTATTAATGCCATCTATGACCTTAATTATGAATGGGGCTAGTCTTGGTATTATATGGTTAGGTGCTATTATTGTCAATAAAGGTAATACTGATATTGCACGAGTTTTTGCCTTCCAGCAATATGCTATGATGATAATAATGTCATTTATGATGGTATCTATGTTAAGTATAATTATTCCAAGAGCATTCGTTTCTGGTAAGAGAATAAGAGAGGTATTAGATACTAATCCATCTATTATAGATAAGGAAGCTACTATTGATATTACTGAATTAGAAGAGAAGCCATCTCTTGGAATTGAATTTAAGAATGTATCATTTAAATATCCTGGTGGAGATGAAAATGTTTTAGAAAATATATCGTTTAGCGTAACACCAGGTAGTACAACTGCAATTATAGGTGGTACCGGATGTGGAAAATCCACACTTATTAATTTAATACCACGTTTATACGATGTTACAGATGGTAGTGTATTAATAGATGGTAAAGATGTTAGAGATATAAAACAAAATGAGCTGCATGATTTGATTGGATATGTACCACAAAAGTCGGTGCTATTTAGCGGTACTATTAGATCGAATTTGGAATATGGAAAAGCAGCTGCCGATGATGAAGAAATTGATAAAGCCTTAGATATTTCTCAAGCAAGTGAATTTGTTGGAAAAACAAGCGAAGGTGCAAATGCTATGATAAGTCAAGGTGGAAAAAATGTTTCTGGAGGACAAAAGCAAAGATTATGCATCGCAAGAGCGATAATGAAGGATCCTAAGATTTTCATTTTTGATGATTCATTTAGTGCCCTAGATTATAAAACTGATCGAACATTAAGAGAGGCTTTAAATAAGGAAAGTAAGGCAACTAATATTATAGTTGCTCAAAGAATAGGTACTATTTTAAATGCTGATCAAATAATTGTATTAGATGATGGACATATTGTTGGTATAGGTAAACATGAGGAGCTTTTAGAAAGCTGCGATGTTTATAAAGAAATTGCATTATCACAAATGTCAGCCTCAGAGCTAAATATAAAGGAGGCACAATAATGCACGGACATGTAAGAGTTATAGAAAATAAAAAGGTTAGTAAAAAATCAGTTCTCAAGCTTGGAAAATATTTAAAGGTATATACACCAATATTAATATTTGCGATGATTTTAAATATAGCAGGTGCTATATGTACAGTATTAGGACCAGAGTATTTAGGAAAGATTACGACAGAATGCCAAATGGCTCACATTTTTAATAGAAATGTTGATTTATCATATGTTAAAAGCATTGGTATTAAGTTAATTATAATTTATTCAACATCAGCTGTGTGTGCTTTTTTAGCTAATTTCTTGATTACAGGGGCAGTACAAAGATCATCAAGAAAGATTAGAAAGGATATATCAGAAAAAATTAATGCATTACCATTAAGCTATTTTGATAGTAGACCATATGGTGATGTGTTAAGTAGAGTAACTAATGATGTAGATACTATTAGTCAAAATTTAAATCAATCATTAAATCAGGTTATTTATGCTGTGTCACTATTAATTGGGGTTATTGTTATGATGTTTAAAACATCATGGATTTTATCACTTGTAACAATAGCTGTATTACCTATTTCGCTTATATTGATGGCATGTGTTATGAAGTTTAGTCAAAAATATTTCCGCTTACAACAACAAACAATAGGAACGCTTAATGGTCATATTGAGGAAATGTATGCAGGACAAAATATTGTTAAGATTTTTAATAAAGAGGAAGATAATTTAAAAGATTTTAATAATATAAATGATTCACTTGAAAATAGTGCCTTTAAGAGTCAATTCTTATCAGGTCTTGTAATGCCAATTATGTCTTTTGTTGGTAATTTAGTATATATAGCTATTGCGATTGTTGGTGGAAAATTGACATTAACTAGTAGGTCATCTATAAAATTAACCTTAGGAGAAGTTCAAAGCTTTATTCAATATTCAAGATTATTTAATCAACCTATTCAAACAATAGGACAATTATCAAGTATTCTTCAAAGCTGTGGTGCTGCCACAGAAAGAATTATTGAGTTCTTAAATGAAAAAGAACTTCCACTTGAAAATCCAAAATTAGTATTAAATAAAGAGGATATTAAAGGAGAAATAGAGTTTGAGCATATAAGGTTTTCATATAATGAATCAAGAGAGATAATTCATGATTTCTCATGTAAGGTTCTCCCAGGACAAAAGGTTGCGATTGTAGGACCTACTGGTGCTGGAAAAACCACAATGGTAAATTTACTTATGAGATTTTATGAAATAAATGGTGGAAGTATAAAAATTGATGGCGTAAGCACAAAGGACATTACAAGAGAAAATGTGGCATCTCTATTTGGAATGGTATTACAGGATACATGGCTTTTTGAAGGTACTATTATGGAGAATTTAAGATATGGTAATCAAAATGCTTCTTATGATGAAGTAAAAGAGGCATGCAAGGCATGTCATATTCATCAATTTATAAAGTCATTATCTGGAGGATATGATCACATATTAGATGAAAATGCCAACGTTAGTCAGGGCCAAAAGCAATTAATGACTATTGCGAGAGCTATGATTGAAAATGCTCCAATGCTTATATTAGATGAGGCTACATCAAGTGTAGATACTCGTACTGAAATAATTATTCAGCGTGCTATGGACAAATTAATGGAGGGAAGAACCTCATTTGTTATAGCACACAGATTATCAACCATTAAAAATGCTGATTTGATATTGGTAATGAAGGATGGAAATATTATTGAATCCGGAAATCATAAAGAGCTATTAAGTAAAAATGGCTTTTATGCAGAACTATATAATTCTCAGTTTAGTAATAATTAATAATAAGGCTTGGTTATGATTGACCAAGCCTTATTGTTTTGTTAAGTGCTACAAGTAAAATAAATAAAACTAATATTAAAACGAACATTTATATCACCTAATTTAGTTTATGAAAATAAAAATAATATTGTTAAAAATATTCTTTGTTTTATTATGCAAACGTTTACTATAAAAAATGGCTTGATTTAAGCAATAAAATGCTTATAATACATAGTGTATTCACATTTTTATTAGTGAATCATTCCTACAATCTTTTCTTTTTTCATATGCCAACAAAGTTGGCATTATTTTTTTTATAAAAATATTATATAATAAATATGCGAGGTTATTATTATGTTTGAAGGTATAAATAAAGATACAATTGAAAAAGGAATATTATCTAACCCTCTTGATGATTCTAAATATAAAAAGGTTACGATAAAGAAGATAAGTATTAAAAACGAAATGTTTTATCAAATAGAGGCTTTCACTAAAACTCAAGCTTTCCATGAAAATAAAAAGCCTGATGAAATATTCGAGTCATTAGAAGAATATATGAAATATTTCAGACAAGCTGAAATATGGACATCTCTTTTTTATTATGGATTTAAGGTTAGTCAAAAAGGTAAAATTTTAACAACAAAAAAAGCATGCAAAACATCTATTAATATAGTAGCTCATAATAAAGAAAAGGAATATATTCTTAAAGAAGGAACAGTGGTACCAGCCTTAGTTGATTTAGGGGTAATGTCACAGGATGGTAAAATTTTTAAATCACATTATGATAAGTATAAGCAAATAAATAAATTTTTAGAAATAATTGATTCAACTATTGGATATGAGGAAGAGCTTAATATTATCGATTTTGGATGTGGTAAAAGCTATTTAACCTTTATCCTATATTATTATCTAGTCAATATAAAGAATATTAAGGCTAATATTATTGGTTTAGATCTTAAAGAGGATGTTATAAAGAAATGTAATGAGATTGCATATAAGTATGGATATACTGGATTAAAATTTGAAATGGGAGACATTTCTCTTTATAAACCAAAAAATAAAGTTGATATGATTATAACATTGCATGCCTGTGACACTGCCACAGATGCAGCATTATATCATGCAATAAAATTAAAATGTAAATATATTTTAAGTGTTCCTTGTTGTCAGCATCAAATAAATAATGAATTAACTAAAGATGTTTTTCCATTAATGAATAAATATGGTTTAATTAAAGAAAGATTTTCAAGCTTACTTACTGATTCTATAAGAGCTAATATTTTAGAATATTATGGTTATAAGGTTAATGTTATGGAGTTTATTGATTTTATTCATTCACCCAAAAACATATTAATAAAAGGTGTACTAACATCAAATAAACCAAATGAAGAGTTGAAGAAGAGCATTGATGACATGTTAAATGAATATCATATTTCTCAAGCATTATATGATATGTGCTTTAAGCAATAAAAAAACTACAATCCCCTCTAAAATTGTAGTTTTTTTATTTGTTAATTTAATACTTTGTGTTCTAATCTAAGCTTATCAGCGATCATAGCTATAAATTCACTATTTGTTGGTTTACTTTTATTATATGAAATAGTGTATGAGAAAATAGCTGATATAGCATCTACATTACCCCTATTCCATGCTACCTCAATTGAGTGCCTAATAGCTCTTTCGACACGAGAGGAAGTAGTTTTATATTTTTTTGCTACCATAGGATATAATACCTTTGTAATTGAACCAAGAATATCAATGTTATTATATACCATTGTTATTGATTCTCTTAAATACATATACCCTTTGATGTGGGCTGGTACGCCTATTTCATGAAGAAGACTTGTTATTTCTTGGTCAAGGTTTATTTCGTTTTTTTCTTCATGTAAGTTGAAGGATTCTACTTTCTTTTTTACAACGGGCTTCGTAATGTTTTTGATTACATCAAGCAAATTATTTAGTTCTACAGGCTTAATAATAAAATAATCAGCTCCTAAATCACTTGATCTTGCAATAAGTGATTCATTGTTGAAGGCAGTAAGCATAATTATTTTTTTAGGGCGTATATAATTACTTGGGTTTTTGTTGATTTCTTCTAGAACCTTGATACCATCTATTTCAGGCATAAAGATGTCTAATAATAAAATATCAACCTCGTGCGCTTCTAAATAACTAAGTAATTGCCTTCCTGATGTAAATACCTTAGATACTTCAATATTGCTTTGGACGCTAAGAAATTCACTAACCATTAAGATTAGCTCCTTATTGTCATCAGCTATGACTACCTTTGACATGTGCATATTCCTCCTTGTCTTTATGTCATAATAATATAATTTAAAAAAGGAAACTACAAGTATTAATTATTTTTTTTTAAAAATTGGTGGAATTTTTTTTAAAATTAGAATATTTTCAATGTCATTTAAACGGATTTTAAAGTGATAAACATCGAAATTTGTCGAAAAATATAACATAAATAAAAAAAGAGAAAAAATTATTTAAAAATTTTCTCTTTTGTGTATGATTTTGCTTCAATACTATTTAAATGCTTAGACCATGATACGAAAGAAGAAGTATCAATATTAGTATTATATTCCTCAAAGCGTGCTGTTTTATCTCTGTTAGTATTATTCCACTTATTCCATCCCTCGGATTTAATTATATTTCCAATAATCTCACAATCTATTAGGGTGACCTTACCATAATCACGCCATGGTCTTCCTAAATACATTGAATTATCTCCAACTCCGCTAAATTTACAGTTAAAGCATGTGAATCCGTATTTTTGGTCTTCGTTATGAGAAGGTGCGAAGAAAAAACCGTGCTCTGGATTTATACTATGGAAATGACATTTATCGAAAATAGCAGTACCACCGCCAAATATAAAATCAACATCACCTTCAATGTAACAATTTTGATAAAACTGTCTTGAATATTTATTAGTTAATTCATCTTCTTTTAAAAATCCTTTATATTTTAATTGTAAGTTCGGAGGAAGTGGGCCACAAAATAGTGTATCTTGAGCTCCTAATAAGCTTGAATCTATTAAGGAGAAGTTATCTCCAATAACGTGAAGAGCAACAGCTTGGCCATATGTCTTTGAAGGAACAGACAAGTTTTGAATTGTTAGATCTTTTATAGTTATATTATCCCCTGCAGCCATTAAGGTATAGGTTCTAAAGGTGTTATATTCTTTATTATCAATATTAATCTTTGGACTCCAATCCTTGTTTGCTATGATAGTTTTATTTTTACCTTGCCCTATAATTGTTATGTTACTTTTTGAAATTTTTATCTTTTCATTATAAACTCCTTCATCAAGGATAATGGTATCATTTTCATTGGCATTATTTATAGCATCATTGATTGATTCTGTTATTTTCACAAAAAATTCCATTATTTTTGCACCCCTTTATATATATAATACCATAGTTATCCAAATATTAAAAACTATATTTTTAAAGATAGTTTATTTATGTATAGTAACTAAAATAAAAACAGTTAAAAAATGGCTAATTTATGAAGAAAAATAAACTATTTTCAATTTTGGGAAATCGTTTACAAAAAAAATGAAAAAGTTTACATCTTACTATTGACTCCATAGTGTATAAATGGTAAAATGAATTGAAAATCGGCAAGGTATATCCTTGCATTAATATGAGCGAAAAGCTTTTCAAAACACTAATTAATAGTGGTTGAATTAGCATGGGGTGATTAAAATTGTCTATTAAAAGGTATATGGTTATTGATTTTATTACTTTATTTGTAATAGGGACAATAGTTGAACTGATAGCAATGTATATCATTCCTAGATCAATACCTGCATCAGCTCCTTATTATTGCGTATCAGTATTAGTGATATTGGTAGCTTTATCTAGGTGGGGTGTCAAAGGGTTGATATTGGCACCTGTGATGGCGTGCGTTAGTTTTCTTAGTGGAAAACTACTTGGAGTTTACAAAGGGAACTATGATTTGACATTATTTTTAAGTGATTTAGTTGGCTTTTTGGGATGCTCAGTAGTCTTGTTATTTAGAAAGAAAAACAAGAAGGAAGCTTTGTTTGGAGAAATCTCATCAACTATTGGTCAAGTATTATTAACTCTTGTTATAGTAATTATTTTACAAACGATTGTTGTATGCTTGATGAACCTTGACATAGATGTTCTAGGTACTTTTGGTTATATTGCTATTCAAGATGCATCAGGAATGGTGGTAACTTTGATAATGATTATTCCACTTCGTCATCAGCAAGTGTTGCTAGATGTAAAAAAAGATTTGATATCTAAGTCTGAAGAAAAAGAAATGGAAAGAAAGTATTATTCACAGTACACAAATGATGTAATTGAAAAAAATGCTCAAGAAGATAAAAAAGAAGAATAACTAGAAAAGAGATTTTGAAAATAGAATGAAAGAAAGGCGTGAAGATTTGCATGAGTTTAATAAAGGCAAATGGAGACACTCTAGATGAACTAGAGAGAGCAAAATGGAAACGTGTTGGAAAGACATTGTTAAAAGATTGGCGTTTATATGCGCTATTAATACCAATGTTGGTATTTTTAATTCTTTTCAAATATGTTCCAATTTATGGAGTATTACAAGGATTTAAGAGATTTGATGAAACAACATCAGTTCTTAAAACTCAATGGACAGGATTGATGAACCTTAAGAATTTGTTTGATTCATCTACTAGTGTTGGTCAACAATTCTGGAGAGCTTTCCGTAATACATTCGTAAATAGTATGTATGGATTAGTTTTTGGATTCCCTATTCCAATCTTTATAGCATTACTTTTTACAGAGATTAAGAATACAGCTGTAAGAGGTGTTGTACAAGTTTGTGTATATTTACCAAAATTCTTATCAACAGTAGTAACAGCTTCAATTGTGTTACTATGGTCAACTACATATTCACCAAATGTTGGTACAGGAGAAATAATGCCAGGTTTATTACAAAGAATATTTGAATCATTAAATTTGGTTGCCTTAGATGGAGTAAAAGGACATTCTAAAACTTCTTTATTAGATTATCCTCGTTATTTCAGACCAATCTATCAAATAACAGGAGTTTGGGAAGGTGCAGGATATGGTTCAATTGTATATTTTGCAGCAGCCTTAGCTATTGACCCTACAAGCTTTGAAGCAGCGAGAATTGATGGTGCTTCAAAATTACAACAAATTAAGTATGTTACTTTGCCAGGAATGGCGCCAACATTATCAATTATGTTAATTATTCGTATTGGACAAATTCTTAACATAGGATATGAAAAGGTATTACTATTGACGGATTCACATACGCCTGCCTATGAAACAGCGGATGTTATTTCTACGTTCGTTTATAGACAATCTAAAGGTTTACAACCTAATGAACCTCTTGGAGTAGTTGCGGACTTAATGAACTCATTGATTGCAATGTGTCTAGTATTAGGTGCAAATGCGATAAGTAGACGTGTATCTTCTACGTCATTATTCTAATAGAAGGAGTGTGTAAAGCATGAAAAGACTTGATAAAAG
The DNA here is from genome assembly GCA_051874255.1 of Anaeroplasmataceae bacterium. Taxonomy (GTDB): domain Bacteria; phylum Bacillota_I; class Bacilli_A; order Acholeplasmatales; family Anaeroplasmataceae; genus UBA3206. The sequence continues at coordinate 11,723 of JBJEFR010000078.1, read as the reverse complement.
TGAGATTATATTTAAAGTTTTAGCATATGTACTTCTAATTGGATTTGCACTTTGCTGCGTTTACCCATTAATTTACGTTATTTCGGTATCAATTTCTTCAAAAGCTGCAGTTGAATCTGGTAAAGTATGGATTATTCCTAGAGGAAAGATTCAATTTGATGCATTCAAGGAATTAATTATTGGACAACGTTCAAGAAGATTCTGGTTAGCTTATTGTAATACTGTATTCTTTACAGTATACGGTACTTTAGTATCAATGTTTGTAGCTATAACTGGAGCTTATGCATTATCAAAGACTAGATTAATGTTTGGACGTGGATTTAACTTTATGCTAGTATTCACAATGTGGTTCTCAGCTGGTATGATCCCAAATTATAGAAATTTCTTACGTATGGGAATTGATAATAAGTATGGATATATTATTGGTTTAGGATTTAATGCATTCAACATGGTATTGTTGCGTAATTTCTTCTCAAGCATTCCTAGTGAAATAGAAGAAGCTGCAACAATTGATGGTGCAACTGAATTCCAATTGTTAACTAAAATATATATGCCTATGTCAAAAACATCAATTGTAACTGTAACTATGTTCTTCGCTTTAAGTAGATGGAACGGATGGTTCTGGGCATCAATGATCTTAAATGATGAAAAAGATCACCCACTACAATTAGTTATGAGAAAGATGTTAAATGACTTACAGGATAGTGACGCATCGGATAACTTAATGAATGATAAATATGCGCCTGAATCTATCCAATTTGCTATGATAGTTTGTTCTATCATTCCAATCTGCATTGTATATCCACAAATGCAAAAGTACTTTGCTGCTGGAGTCAATGTAGGTGGAGTTAAAGAATAGAAAAAAGAAAAAAAAGAAAGGAAAAAAAGGTGAAATTATTATGAATTTCAAAAAAGTATTATCTATTGCAAGCGTTGCAAGTATTGCAGTAGTAGGTTTAGCTTCATGTAAGAGTGAAACTGAACAAGGAGTTGGTTACAATGGTAACATCAACTTATCTCTTGACTACAAGGGAACAGCATATCTAACTTATGGTCGTGGAAACGACAAATTACCAGATTCTTATACAACTGTTGATGGTAAGACATTAGTAAAAGGATCATCAATTACTCCAATTTGGCAAGATATTGCTGCAAATATGGGAGTAAAATTCAGTGATGCAGCATTAGTAGGAAACACTACAGCTGAATCAATGAAGAATGCTATTCAAGCAGGATACAAAGGATATCAAGGACGTCAAATTGACATTCTTCAAATTACAACTGGTGATGAATTTACATCAGCTACAACTAATGGTGGATTTATCAACTTTGAAGATTATAAGGAATATTTACCAAATCTTTATAAGTGGTTAAATACACATGAGGTTATTAAGGACCAAATGAAAGGTCATAACGATGGTATTTATTATACTCCTTATTTCGATGGAGTTGACCAAGTAGAAAAAGGATTCAATATGAATACTGAAATCGTTGAGGCTTTACTTGATGACGGAGTTACAAGTACTACAAATAAGTTTGTAAATGGAACATATGATGAGGATACAACTTTAACAACCGTTTATGGTGGAACAGATTCAACAACAACAAGTTCTTATATTAAGTCATTAAATAATCAAGAAATTGCTGTATATGATCCAGCTGGAAAAGTAAGCTCAATTACAGTTTCATTTACTAAGGATATTGCTACTATTCAAAATGAACTTACTACTAAAAATGGTAAGACATTAACAGAAGCTTTAAAGACTTATATTGATACTGTATATGGTGAATATATTGGAGAAGGAAAGCTTTATTCTAAGCGTTCTGAAATCTTCACAACAGCTAGCGCTTGCTATAATGCTGATGAATTAATTGCATTATTACGTTGTGTTAAGACTAATCCAAAATATTTAACAGGAACTGATGATCTTGAAATGACACCTATATTCCCTCGTACTGGTGAACAAAACCGTTGTTCAATCTTCTTTGAAATGGCACAAATGTTTGGTTTACGTGGAACAAATGGTGAAAATTCACGTTATTGGATTAATGCTAATGGAGAATTAGTTGATACAATGACACAAGAGTATGCTCTTGACTGTATTGAAAAGATGAATGCTCTTCAACAAGAAAAATTATTCCCAACTGGTGAAAAATGGTTCTTAAATAACAAGCCTACAGGTGACTGGCGTACAATGCTTGAGTATGGTACAGTATTCATGACTTATGATTACTTAAACGTAGCTGCATTTAATGCTGACGTTAAACCTGATGGATGGAAGACTTCAAAAATGCAAGGTGTTTTACCTCCAGTAGCTAAGTGGCCAATCACTGAAGATGCTGATGGTAATAAGATTGTTGGTGCTACAGAAGAAGGATATTCATACACTAGATTTACAGAAGATAACCGTTCATTAAAGGATGGAGGATGGGCAATCTGTTCTTCAGTTGCTAATAATCCTGAAAAGTTAAAGAAGTGTCTTCAAATCATTGACTATCTATATAGCGAAGAAGGATCATTCCTTGAGTGTTATGGTGTAAACTATAAGGATTCTAAGGGAACTTTAGATTATGATAGCAACGGAAATGCAACATTCAAGAATGCATTATGTTCAAGCATCGCTACAGATGGTGAAGGAACTCGTTATCCTGTATTAACTACAGCTTACACTGATGAAGTAAGAGCTCGTACTGGTGGTACATGGCATGACTATATGACTCAATATCTAGGATCTTGTCTTGGAGTTGGAAACATTCGTTCTAACTATCTAGAGTCTCAAAATACAGGTGCAATGCAAAAAGTTGGAGTTGAAAAATACTCATATGCTTTAGGAGCAGGTGCAATGTATATGACAACTACATCTGGAACTAACTTCTTCAAGTCAGTAAATACTTCTGTAACTTATACTGATGCTCAAAAGACAGATAATGATAACAATGCAAAAGCATTAACAACTTTCTGGAATATTGAAAAGGGTTCAGATAAGGCTTGGAAGTCTGAAATGTTAACAGTTATTGAAAAAGGTTGGGCTGGAGCTACTGGTGACATCAAGAATCGTGAAGGTGTTATCGCAACATATGAGAGTGCAAATAATTCTCGTTTAAAGAATACTGCAACTCAATGGGGATTCGGAACTAAGTATGCTACTGCAGACCAATATGCATATCAAAGATAATTAATTTAAAAAAAGAAATACTTAATTTATTAGTTGTGTTTAGGAGAGATTTATTCTCTCCTAGATACATCTATTTATAACTTGGAGGTTATAAAAATGTTAAAAATATTAAATAAAGCACAAAAATATGTTTTGTGGTCATTTTGCTTAATTACTGTTGGAATGTTAATTATAGCATTAGGATATATGACTCAATATGTTTATATCATGCCAGATGCATCTTGTCCTGAAACTAGTAAGGTATACCCTTTATTAGAGGATGCAAATAATGTCATATTATATTTATCTATAATATTGATTGTAGTGTTTGCAGTTATGTGCATTTTTGGAAATAAATATAGAAAAAAATATTATATAAGTAATTTAGTTGTTGGATGTGCTGGTTCAACAATTGGTATTGCATTTGCAGTTACTTGTATGATTTTCGATATAAAAGCATTAAACGCTTTAAATGCAAATTTTGATGCTTTAAATACTTTCAATGAAGGATTTAATAAAGGTGGTAAGTTTGCTTTAGATACTGCTTGGCCAACTGCTGCGCTTGTTATTTTTGTTATTGCTATTATTGTATTTGCGATAAATTTAGCATTCTCAATTGTTAAATATATTGTAAGTCAAAATGCTGATAACTCTGTATATTTAGATTAAAAGGTAGGTGCAAGAATTATGGCTAAAGTAAAAACAATTGAAATTGTTGATATTGAAAATGTTCGTAATGAGAAATTAAGATATCAAAAAAATACTCTTGCATATCTATTAGGGTTTTTAGGTATTGCGTTAACTTTGATTGCTGCTTTCATTGCATTAAATACATATAAGTTGAATTCTTTAACAATTGTAAAAATTCTTATGAATGTAGTAATATTCTTGTTTGGATTCCTATCATGTGAAAAAGTAAAGGCATATGATAAGAAGTATGCATATGTTTTATTTGGATTTGCTGCAGTTTCTATTTTGCGTATATTCTGGGTTCCTCTTCAAATTATGAGACACTGGGGAGATTATGAGAAAGCTGTTGCCGCTGCAAATGCTGCTGGAGATGCTGAAGCTGCAAGAAAAGCTGCAGATAATGCATTAACATATTTCTATCCGCAAATAATTAATCCAACTAAGCAAACTAAGGGTTATTTAGCTGCTGATGGATATTTACGTGCTACTCTTTGTATTATATTCTTAGTTGGTTCTGCAGTTGCTTTTGCATTTGCTGGATATGTTGGATATAGTAAGGCTAGAAAGCTTGAAAAATATCTAGAATCAATTAATGTAGATTTTAATAGACGTTAGGAGGAAATTGAGATGGCTGCTGATGTAATCTTAAATAATGTTAATAAAATTTACCCTAATGGTGTTCAAGCTGTATTTGATTTTAATATTGAAATTGAACATGGTGAGTTTATAGTATTAGCTGGTCCTTCTGGATGTGGAAAATCTACTACATTAAGAATGATCGCAGGTCTAGAAGAAATTTCTTCTGGTGATTTAATTATAAATGGAAAGAGAGTTAATGATGTTGCTCCTCGTGATCGTGATATTGCGATGGTATTCCAAAATTATGCTCTTTATCCTAATATGACTGTATATCAAAATCTTGCATTTAGTTTAACTATTCGTAAGTATGATACTGATGAAATTCACGTTAGAGTTATGGAAGCTGCTGAAATTTTAGGATTGGTTCCATATCTTAATCGTTTACCTAAGCAATTATCTGGAGGTCAACGTCAACGTGTTGCAGTTGGTCGTTCAATAGTACGTCGTCCAGTATGTTATTTACTTGACGAGCCTTTGTCAAATCTAGATGCTAAGCTTCGTGGTTCAATGAGAAAAGAGTTAAGCTTATTACATCATAAATTAGGTACAACTTTTATTTATGTAACACATGACCAAATAGAAGCTTTAACTTTAGCAACTCGTATCGTTGTAATGTCAATGGGTTATGTTCAACAAATCGCTACACCAAAGGAAATGTTTGATAATCCAGCTAATTTATTCGTTGCAACATTTATCGGTACACCTCCAATGAATTTATTCGATGGAAGTATTACTGAGGATGGATACTTTGTTCATGCTAATTCAAATAATAAGTTCAAAATTACTGATGATAAATTTGCTACTTTAAAGAAAAATGGATATATTGGTAAAGACGTTGTAATGGCTATCAGACCAGAATATTTATACGTTGATGATGCATCAATTGATAAATATAATGCTAAGTTTATTATGGATGTTGAATATGGTGAAATGCTAGGTGCATATAACTTATTATATGGAACAATAGGAACAGATAACGTAATAGCTAAAATTGATGATCGTGATGGAATTAGAACTGGTAAGATAGAATGCACATTTGATATGTCTCGTGCGCATTTCTATGATAAGGAAACTACAAATAGAATTGTAGATAATAACTAAGATTAAGGAGGACTAATTATGAACGAGGAAAACAAAATTGTTGAAAATGAAACTGAAGTTAATTCTGAAACTCCAATGATCTTTGCTGAAAAGACAAAAAGAATAATTGATAATACTCAAAATAAATTTTTAAAAGGATTTTATATATTTATTTTCTATATTGCAAATATTTTTGTAGACTTTGCAAGAGGATGCAAAAGAAATCCTTCAAAAATTGCTGGTATCTTAATTGCTGCTCCAGGAGTATTCATTGGATTCTTATTAGGAATTCAAATTGATGCACTTTACTATCTTTCTGGATTAAAGTGGGCACCACTTGCACTTTTCGTGTTAGTAATGTTTGGTGCAGTAAATATTTTCAATGCAAGTAGTGTAATTTCAAAGAGAAGTTTAGGTGCTTTCATTGCATCAGTGCTTGTAACATTATTAATTGATGTATTTGGAATTATTTATATAGTTGAGGTTATTGATGCAATTTCATATAATACTGAAATAAACTCTGCTTTTGAAGTAACTGCTTCAATGATTGAATCTTTAATATCTGTAGGTGTATCTATGTTATTATGTACAGCTGGATGTGTTCTTGCATTTATTTTCAGAGATAAGAATTATCAAAGGGATAGAAGTTAATTATGTCAAAAAAACAAGTAGATTATAAGGACCAGATAAAGGAAGGTAAATTATCTAAAATACCATCTTGGATTAAAATAATTCTACTAAAATATTGGGTAGCTGGTGCTGCCTTTTATTTTTTTGGAATGGGTGGTTCATTTATATGGAATTCTAATCCGGAGAATTTTGATTTAAGCACAGTGAAGCTAGCATTATTATTAGGAGTTGGGCTTGGTCTTATGATGGAATATATTACAAAGCCCATTGTTAGAATGATGAGAACTTCCATTGATGATACATATCGATTTAATCTAATTAATTTAAGAGGAACAAAATCTTTATTCTTAAATTTATTTTATGGTATTATAGTATCTATTTTATCTATGGCAATGGAAGTTTTATTAATTCGTATGGGAATTGTTTTTGATCCTTTAAATGTTACTGATTATGGTGTTGAGCCATTTTCAATGGGATTCTGTTTTCTTTTCATTGATTTTTGGTTTATATTTATTAAAAGATCATCTATTGCTCTATATCAAAAATGGAGACTTAAAAAAGAACTTAAAAGACAACAAGCTTTACTTGATGAAAATGATGTACCTGTATATGGTGAAATTGAAGAATCAACAGAAAATGATCATTTCTTAAATGATAATGAAGAAAAATAGGAGGAAATTTCAATGGACTTTAACTTTATATTTATAGGGACAAGAAGTTTATCTATTGAACTTTTAAATAAATATGTTTATAAAGCACCAAATAATTATAAATTATATGTAAATGATGTTTTATACACTGAATCAAATAAAAATATTAATTCCATTTATGAATTAATTCCTAATACAAGGTATAATATTAAGTTAGAATACGATGGAGTATGTACTAGCCATGTTGTAACAACAAAAAGTGAATATGTTACTTTAGATGTTAAAAGATTTGGAGCAAAGGGTGATGGTAAAACTCTTGACACTAACTTTATACAAGCTTGTATAAATGCATGTCCTCCTAACGGAAGAGTATATTTTCCAAAGGGAAATTACTATACAGGGCCAATATTTTTGAAAAGTGATATTACTATTGAGTTAAATGAAAATGCTCATTTAATAGGTGATGTTGATAGAAACAATTATCCAATTTTACCAGGTATGACATTACTTACTGATGAATCAGATGAGTATAATCTTGGTTCATGGGAAGGAAATCCGCTAGATTGTTTTGCTAGTATTATTACTGGTATTAATGTAAAAAATGTAAATTTGATTGGTAAAGGTATAATTGATGGTAATGCCCAAAATTCAGATTGGTGGGTAGATGTTCGAACTAAAAGAATTGCTTGGAGACCAAGGGGAGTATTTTTAAATAATTGCGAAAATATTACATTCCAGGGATTAACGGTAACAAATACACCATCATGGAATTTACATCCATATTTTTCAAATAATATTAAATTTATAGATATGAATTTAGTAAGTCCTAAGAATTCACCAAATACAGATGGTTGTGATCCAGAAAGCTGTAATGGTGTTGATATTTTAGGAGTATATTTTAGTGTTGGTGATGATTGTATTGCTATAAAGTCTGGAAAAATATATATGGGTAGAAAGACTAAAAAGCCATCAGAAAATTTTAATATTAGAAATTGTGCTATGAATTTTGGACATGGTTCTGTTGTTTTAGGTTCAGAAATGAGTGGTGGAATTAAAAATATTAATGTAACTCAATGCTTATTTAATCAAACTGATAGAGGACTAAGAATTAAGACACGTCGTGGTAGAGGAAAAGATGCCATTATTGATGGTATTACTTTTGAAAATATTGAAATGGATGATGTTTTAACTCCATTAGTAATCAATATGTATTATTATTGTGATCCTGATGGGAAAACTGAATATGTATGGAGTAAAGAGGCACTACCAGTTGATGATAGAACTCCATATCTAGGCAAATTTCATTTTAAGGATATAGTATGTAAGAATGTTAATGTTGCAGCTGGAGCATTTTACGGTTTACCTGAACAAAAAATTAATGAAATAGTCATTGAAAATGTTGAATTTAATTATTCTAGTGATCCAAAGGAAGGAATACCTGCGATGATGACAGGTCTAGAGCCTATGAAGGGTAAAGGATTATTGTTTAATTATGTAAATAAAGCTGTTGTTAAAAATGTAACATTTAATGGACTTAAGGAAAAAGATATTGAATGTTTTGAAGTAAATAGTTTAAAAAAATAAAATTCAAAGGGGAATAGTAAAATATCCCCTTTTTTGTATTATATTAGGATATTATCAAAATACTTGATTTCTTATTTGTCTATGTTCCATTTTTTATTGATAATATTAAAAAAAAATTATATAATAATTTTGATGTTATTTGTTAGCGAGGTGAAATAATGAAGATATCAATTGCATGTGATCATGGTGGCTTAGAATTAAAAAACAGTGTTATTGAATATTTAAAAGCATCTGGTCATGAAATCGTCGATTTTGGAACCTATACCAAGGATAGTTGCGATTACCCAGTGTTTGGAAAAAAAGCAGCTCTAGCTGTTGCGACTGGTGATTGTGAAAGAGGTATTGTAATATGTTCGACTGGAATTGGAATGAGTATAGTAGCTAACAAAGTTAAAGGTGTAAGATGCGCATTAGTAACAGATACTAATAGTGCAAGATTAACACGTGAACATAATAATACTAATGTTTTAGCATTAGGTCAAAAAAATGTAACGACAGAACTTGCGCTTGAAATTGTGAAAATTTGGATTGAAACACCATTTTCAAATGAAGAAAGACATATTAGAAGAATTAATATGATTGAAGAATAAGGAGGAATTCGATGTCAGTAACAGTTTTAAATCATCCATTAATCAAACATAAGCTAACTATTATTAGAAGGAAAGAGACTAAAACAAAGGATTTTTATGAATTAGTTCAAGAAGTAGCTATGCTGATGACATATGAAATATCTAAAAATTTTCCTTTAAGAGAGGTTGAAATTGAAACCCCTCTTGTGAAAACTATTCAATATGAAATAGCAGAGGAAGTAGTAATTGTTCCAATTTTAAGAGCGGGACTTGGAATGGTTGATGGAATAAGAGAATTAATACCAAATTCAAAAGTAGGATTTGTGGGATTATATCGTGACGAGAAAACGTTAGAACCTCATGAATATTATGCGAAGTTTCCAGATACCATTAAAACAGGTATAACATTAGTTGTTGATCCAATGCTTGCGACAGGAGGTAGTGCGGTTGATGCGATTTCGTTGTTAAAAAAGCATGGGGTTAAAAATGTTAAATTTATATGCTTAGTTGCTGCACCAGATGGAATAGAAAAGCTTCAAAAAAATCATCCAGATGTTGATATATATGTGGCGGCCTTAGATTCGCATTTAAATGAAAATGGATATATTGTTCCTGGTCTTGGAGACTGTGGAGACAGATTATTTGGTACAAAATAATGAAAAAGGCTTCATCGATTGCAAAAGCATATGCGATTTTTAGTCAAGGTATTATTTCTACAATAATATTAGCTGGTCTTGGCTTTTTTATTGGATGGAAAATTGACAAAACAAGTGCATTAAAAGGAATTCTTGCGGTTGTAGGAGCTTTAATTGGTATAATTAGCTTTATATTTATGGTTTATAAGGCAAATTATTTTACTGACAAACCTAAAGAAAACGAAGGAGAAACTAAAGATGAGAAATGATGAAATGACAAAACTATCAATAATAGTTGTTCCGGTTTCGTGGGTTGTAGGTGCTCTTATAGCATTAATTATTTATTTGAGCTGCAGTGATGCAGATAAAACAATATGGCTAAAAAGCTATATATTAGGATTGGTTACAGCACTTTTAAATTTTGGACTTCAGGTTTCTGGTGGTCGAGGGTTTATTCGTGAAGTAAATAGAACAGATGGAGCTCCTGTGAGAAGAAGTATTCTAGGCTATGTATTAAGATTATTAATAGCTGGATTAATATTTGGATTTATAGTTTATGATATGTATTCTGATTCTCCAAGGTTTCATATTATACCAGCTTTAATAGGTTATGTGACTGTTAAAATGGTTTTAATAGTAGTAAGCCTTATTATTAATATTAGAAAAGGGAAGGTGAGCACGTGATATTTAATGCAACATTTGGAAAATATATATCATATTTAAGAGAATTCCCTGGTCAAGTAAAAAGTACTATTGGTATTGTTTTAGTATTATCAATTGTCTTTATTATATTAGGACATTTCATAAAAAAAGTTGACCCTAGTAAAAAGACACCAAAATGGTTAGTTCCACTAATAATGCTTGTGGAGCTTATAAATAATTTTACTAAAACCAATATAGGAAAAAGATGGAAGTCCTATGCTCCATATTTCTTGACACTTGGTATTTTCTTGTTCTGTGCTAATACATGCTCTATATTTGCAATGGATAATCCTAGTAGTTATATTATGGTTAATATAGCCCTAGGAATTATAACATTCTTTATAGTGCAAATCACCGGTATTGTATCTCTTGGTATTAAAGGATATCTAGGAAGCTTTGTAGGTCCAGTTAAACCTATGGCATTCATTATGATACCTATAAATATCATATCAGAGGTAACATTACCAATCTCGTTAAGTCTACGTTTACTTGGAAATATAGTAAGTGGTTCAGTAATTAATATAATTATTAAAGGATTACTTGGATGGATTGCAATTCCAATATTGCCAGTTGTAAATGCTATATTCGATATAGCATTTGGACTAATTCAGGCATTTGTATTCGTAGTATTAACAATTATATTTACGTCGATGAAAGTAGACGACAAAGAAAAAATTTATAGTTAAAAGGAGTAAAATAAAATGATTCAAACAATTATGAGTTTATTAACTACAATCTTAGCAGTAGATGGAAACATCGCTTCAGGTTTAGCTTACCTTGGAGCTGGTATTGCTGTATTAACAGGACTTGGTTCTGGTATTGGTGAAGGTATGGCTGCAGCAAAGGCTGTTGAAGCTGTAGGACGTCAACCAGAGGCATCAGGAAAAATTACAGTTACTATGATTATTGGTTGTGCTATCGCCGAAACAACAGGACTTTATGGATTAATTATTGCATTTATGTTATTAGGAAAATAATATTAAAAATAATCATCCAAGGAGGACAATATTATGATATTAAGTAGCATGAATGAAATATTAGAGCAAATTGCGGATTTTGTTGATACTTGCTTAGGTCCACTAGGAAAAAACGGATTTAATTGGAGTCAATTAAGAGATATGATTATTCAGCTATGTGCTACATTGATTTTATTTATCGTTATTCGTGTATTCTTATGGAAAAGAATTACTGGAATAATTGAAGCACGTCGTGATTCAATTGATAAGGAATTAGATGAGGCAAAGGAAAATAATGCTAAGGCTAGAGCTTTAGTTGCTGAGACTCAAGCAAAATTAGATGAGGCTCAAGCTTTAATTAAAGCTAGACTTGATAAAGCTGAATATGATGCTAATTTACGTAGAGATGAAATAATTGCGCAAGCACGTGCTG
>JBJEFR010000077.1:0-5864 GCA_051874255.1 Anaeroplasmataceae bacterium | reverse complement strand
TTTAATTATATTAATTTTAAACTCCTATTTTTTTAACTTTAATTAAATTATTTAGATTTTTCTTATTATAGCAATTTTAAAACAATCGTATGGTTTTAATATAAATTAAAGGTTAAAATATTCACTATTTAAAACTATTAAAATTTAAGCTTATAATTATTGCTGTTTAGGGTTTGATTTTAGTATTAAAAAAAGCAATTATATTAGTATTAAAAAGCTCTTTTCAAATACTTTATAATTGCTTAAAAATTATTTCAAATGATATTTAGTTTTTATAATTATTTTATTTATTATTTAAATTTATTATAAATAGTTTTAATTACTAGATATGTTTTGAAATATTTTTTTATTTTACTCTGCAAGCTTTAATATCTCATAACATTTATCATAATCTATTAAAACACGATCTGGGATAGTTCTCATACCTTTAAATGTAAAATTATATGCTAATTCTTCAAATGAATCTCTAGTTATTCCAAGCTCACTTAATCTAACTGGCATTCCTATTTCTTTATAAAATGCTTCTAGCGCATATATTCCATTTAAAGCATCTTTTTCATAATTTGATGTAGGATTAACATCTAAAACCTCTATTGCAAATCTTCTAAAACGATTTATATCACTCTTATAAACGACTTTAGCCCATGCAATAAATATAACTGCAAGGCCAGCTCCATGAGCTACATTAGAAAACATTCCTGATATTTCATGCTCTATCTGATGAACAGGCATAAAGTATTTTTTACCACAACCTGTTAAACCATTATGAGATAGGCTAGAAGCCCACATTAAGGTTGCTCTTGAATTATAATCACAAGGGTTGTTTAAAACGGTTTTAGAGGCATTATAGACCTCTTTACATAGTGCGATATCAAACGCATCAGTTAATGGTGTATTATCGTTTATAGAGTAATATCTTTCCATTGTATGCATCATTATATCTACAATTCCACATGCTGTTTGATATTTATCTACTGTATATGTTAAAACTGGATTTAATACTGCAAATAAGGGTCTATGGAATTCACTATTAAATCCTCTTTTTTCTTTGGTTAATTCATTAGTGATAACACATGATTCACTCATACAGCTTCCTGCTGCACTTATGGTTAATATTACACCTACTGGGAGAGCTTTAGTAACAATTTTTTCTTTTATATGGAATAGCCAGGGGTTATAATCTATTAATGCTCCATCGGCAATCGATTTGGCACTATCAATTACCGAACCTCCTCCTACAGCTAATATAAAGTCAACTTTCTCTTCTTTGCATAGCCTTATTCCTTCTAACACTTTTGCATTAATAGGATTAGGCATTACTCCACCTAAGGTAACATAATCTATATCATTTTCTTTAAGCTTATTTAATACTAAATCATATAAGCCTTGCTTTTTTATTGAGCCCATTCCATAATGAACCAATACCTTTTTAAATCCATATGACTTAATGATTTTTCCAATATTTTCTTCTTCATGAGCTCCAAAAAATATTTTAGTAGGTGTATAGTATGTAAAATTATCCATTTAATTCCTCCAAAAAAGATTTTCCAATTTTCTGTTTTGATACTTTAAAATTCTCTGCAATACTCTCTCCAATGTCTGCAAAGCTTTCTCTTATTCCTAAATCATGTGATTTTAGATTTTTATTATAAACTAATAAAGGTGTATATTCCCTTGTATGGTCAGTACCACTCCATGTAGGATCATTACCATGGTCAGCGGTAATAATTAATAAATCATCATCTTTTAAGCTATCAATGATTATAGGTATTTTTGCATCAAATTCAGCAAGTGCATTTCCGTAGCCTATAACATTTCTTCGATGTCCCCATAAAGAATCAAAATCAACTAGGTTTATAAAATATAAGCCTTTCTTATCATTATTTTTAATATAATCAATATATTTATTAATTCCATCTAAATTACTCGTTGTTTTAATTGATTTTGTAATTCCCCTATTATTATAAATATCACTAATTTTACCAAAGGCATAAACATCTATATTATTTTTACTTAAATTATCAAGGGTCATAGTATCAAAAGGATCAAGTGCGTAATCATGTCTATTTGAGGTTCTTACAAATTCAGAGCTCTTTTCTCCAATAAATGGTCTTGCGATTATTCTTGCAACCTTCCATTTAGGCTCTAAGCAAATTTTTCTTGCAATATTACATACGCGATATAGTTCCTCTAAGCCAAAATATTTTTCATGGCAGGCAATTTGAAGAACGCTATCGCTTGAGGTATAAACTATTAAAGCCTTTGTTTTAATATGCTCCTCTCCTAAATCCTTAATAATTTCTGTTCCTGAGGCACTACAATTTCCTATTACCTTATATCCAGTTTCTTTTTCTAATTTTTCGATTAATTCTTTAGGAAATCCTGTATCTGTAAATGTCATAAAAGGCTCCTTAACTAAAAGTCCCATAATTTCATAGTGACCTGTTAAAGTATCCTTTCCATTTGATAACTCCTTACATTTACCATAAGATCCTATAGCTTCAGTTTTTTTATCATAAATTAAATTATATAAACCTAATTTCTTTAAGTTATTTAATTCTAAATTTTTATTGTTTTCTAATATATGAAGTAATGTATTACTTCCTTCATCGTTATATTTATAAGCATCATTTAAATAGCCTACTCCTAGGCTATCCGCAACTATTAAAAATACTCTTTTATATTCCACATTATCACCCACTATTTATTAGTTATTTTTCCAACATTTTTAATCTCTATAGATATTGTACCATCGGGATTATTAATAAATGTAATGTAATTGTCATTTTCATAGTATTCTGAAGGGAAAGTTATTTCAATACCAGTGTCTGTTGTGATTTTATGATTTAAAGCTTCCTTAAACGCAATCTCGCGTGGAATATCAATTACCTCTGGTATATTATATTTTTTTATTGTATTTTGAAATTCTTCCTTTATTACATCATTCTCATTAAAGACCTCTTCTATCATAGCTTTTGTATCTAGAGTTAAATTCTCTTTTGAATTTTCATATATATAAGCTTTAGCTTTGGCTACTAGATTAGGGCCTAAAGACGCATTATCACATAAATTGATAGCTGTTTTTTTTATAATATTTAAGGATTTTTTCAAAGATATTTCAGCATTTGATGATAATATAGTAGAAAGTATCATTTGATTTTTTCCATCAATAACTCTTTTTTTATCCTTCAATAATAATGAATATGTATCAAGATTTACGATCATATAAACACTTGCAGTGGTTGGAAGAACAGAGGAATTTAATACCAATGTATTATTAATTCCATTTTCAGTCATATTTACATTATGAATAAACTGATTCTTATTTTCTAAAAACAGCATTCCAAAATATCTATTTCCTTCATGGTTAAATAAAACTGATATGATATCAGTTTTATTATAGTCTTCTGCTTCCTTTAAGTGATTAAAATATTCAACAGACAAATCCTTACTTATTTCAATAAATGATAATTGATTGGCATTAAAAGACTCAAATAAATTTAACACCTTAGAATCATCATTAAATATTGCGTTATTTTTGTTAGTATCATTAAATATATGCTCAAGCATTTTATCTAAAAGAGTAGTTAAATTAATTTCTAATTCTAGTTCATTTAAGGAATTAAAAATCATATCATTTTCTTTATCTATTACATTTAATATTGCTTTGTTTATTATCATAAATTACTCCTGTTTATCTTCATTCTTTGCAAGTGGATGAGTACTTAAATACACATCCTTAATATGTGATTTATCAAGATGAGTATATATTTGGGTTGTAGAAATATCACTGTGTCCTAAAACCTCCTGAACAACTATTAAATCTGCTCCTCCCTCAAGTAAATGAGTTGCGAAGCTATGTCTAATAGTATGAGGAGATATTTCCTTTTCAATATTATTATCTAATGCAAGCTTTTTAATCATTTTAAAAATTCCTTGTCTTGTAATAGGCTTTCCTTGATAGTTAAAAAATAATAAATCTCCAGCATTTTTTGCTATTAATAATCTTGCGTTTTCTAAATAATCTCTTACAGCTATTATAGCCATGTCTCCAAATGGTAATCTTCTTTCCTTATCTCCCTTTCCAATTACATCAATGTATTTAGCGTTTATATGTAGGTTTGAAACCTTAAGGCTAATAAGCTCACTTACTCTAAGTCCACAGCCATATAAAAGCTCCATAATAGCTTTATTTCTTTTCCCAAGTGGTGTATTAGTATCTATTGAATCAATCATTACCTCAATTTCTGTTTGTGACAAAACAGTAGGTAAGGTTTTCTCTGGCTTAGGAGATTCAATTAATGCTGATGGATTATAGGTAATATCCTTATATTCTTCACATAAAAAAGAATGAAAATCTTTAATTGCTGTTATTTTTCTAGCGATAGATTTATTAGTTAGTTTTTGTCTTTTAAGAGATATCATATATTTTTTTATCATATCCTCAGTAATATCTCTTACATCATATACATTTTGATATGTTTTTAAAAAAATACCATAGGCCTTTAAATCAGATAAATAGCTTTTAATAGTATTTACACTAGATCTTTTTTCAACCTCTAGATAGTATTTAAAATCTTGAAATTCATAAAATACTACATCATCCTCATCTTTTATATATTTTCTCATTAAATAAACTCCTTTGCGACTATATTTTCAAGCATATATCCTTTATTAGTAACCTTAATTATGTCATTAGATATCTCAATTAGATTTTCTTTTAAAAGCCTTTCAAAATTAAAATCTAATAATGGATCACTATTAAATCTTGTTTTATATTCATTTATAGAAACTCCATCAAGCATTCTAAGTCCTAATAAAAAGAATTCCTTCTTTTTATCACTTATTGATAATAAATTACTTTCCATTTTATAATTCAATTTATAATTAGAAAATAGATAATTATTATCATATCTTACTGAATCTAGATACCCAGAGGCCCCAAGGCCTATTCCAATATATTCAAGACTTTTCCAATATATCATATTATGCTTTGATTCAAAGCCATTATATGAATAATTGCTTATTTCATAATGATGATATCCATATTCAATTAATTTATCATTAATTAAATCCATCATATCAGCTACAATATCAGCATCAAGCTCTACAAATTCATTTTTAAGGCATTTATGATAAAAGATAGTATTTTCCTCTAGAATTAATGAATAAAGGGAAATATGAGGTATTTTAAGCTCTTTAATTATATTTAAATTATATTCAAGATTTTTAAGTGTATCCATAGGATATCCATATATAATATCAATATTAATATTTAAAATATCATTAGCTCTTAGCATATTTATAGAATTAATTATATCTGTGCTTGTATGATGTCTTCCAAGATATAATAAATCATCATTATTAAAATTCTCTGCCCCTAATGATACTCTATTTATTCCATATTTTTTAAATAGCTTTACTTGATCAATAGTTAATAATTCCGGATTAACTTCAATTGTATACTCATCTATATTTAAATTAAGTGAAAAAATAAATGATAATAATTTTTCTAAATTATAATTATCTAAAATATTAGGTGTTCCTCCACCTATATAAATTGTTTTAATATCTTCATTTAAATATTTATCATATGATTTAATTTCTTTTATTATTAAATCAATATATAAATCTATTTTTTTTCTATTAAAAGTAACCATTTTATGAAAATCACAATAATTACAAATATTATTACAAAATGGTATATGAATATATAAACCTCTCAAGTAAATCACCTAACATTATTATACAATTATTTCATTAAATATTAAATGAATAAATCCATCATTTAATATAAAAAACCAGGTAATTGAACTGCCCCTTGTCAAGTAGACACAGGTAAATAAAAATAATTAAAAGTAAAT
>JBJEFR010000076.1:0-28147 GCA_051874255.1 Anaeroplasmataceae bacterium | reverse complement strand
GTTTAACCCTACTATGTATTTTTTTTATTCACCAGCGTATTTATGAACAATTTCTAAAGAAGAATCAATATCTACAGGCTTAACCCCTTCAAAAACTAGGGTAGCCTTAGGACAATATTTTCTCATTCTTGGAATAAAGTACTCTAAATCCATTATTCCTTGTCCTAATCCAACCTGCTTAAGCTTTCCATCCTCTACTATAAAATCCTTAAGATGGAAAATAACAATATCGTCTTTAAATAGCTCAATACATTTATCAAATATTTCTCTTTGTTCTTGATAATTTGAAATATCAAGATAATTATAAATATCAACAATAATTTTTACATGTCCATTATTTATATCATTATATAATCTCTTTAGCTGCTCTGGACAGTACATACAGTGCCCATATGCACCTTCAATAGCCATATAGCTATCATTTTTAAGAGCTTCAAGAGCTAAATCACTAAATATGCGTTTTACCTCCTGATAAGCCTCCTCAGTACGATTTAGAGGATTATATGTCCATTTATCATCATTAAATGATCCTGTTTCAGTACCAACATACAATGAACCAAAATCCTTAACATATTTTAAATGCTCTTTATATTTTAAAACTAAGCTATTTACAAGCTCTTTATTTGAATGAACGGGATTAAAATAAGCTCCCATCATTGTAATTTCAAGTCCATTGTCATTGAAGGCTTTTCTAATTCTTTTACATTTTTCTTCATTTAATGTACCTGCAAGCCCAGTTTCTCCCTCAATAGCCTTATTTAATACAAGCTGAACTCCAGTAAAACCATGCGCAGCAATTTTTTTTGCTAACTCCTCTGGTGTTGATTTTCCATAATCATGTGCACGATAACTAATTTTCATATAAATTATACCTCCATAAATCTATTATACCAAATTATTCGCAAAATTAAATAATTTATCATATTATATACTGGTGATTTTATGATAATTATAGATCCGGGACACGGAGGTAGCGATCCAGGTGGAGGAAGTAATAATTATTGGCTTGAAAAGGACCTTAATTTAAAAATATCAAAGTATCAATATCAAAGATTTAAAGAGCTTGGCATTAAGGTATATCTAACAAGAGATAGTGATATAACTCTAAATCCAACTGATAGAATCGCAAGAGTTAAGGAAATTGGATATACTGGTAAGAATGATTTACTAATAAGTAATCATGTTAATATTGATTATGGAACACTTGACGGAGCAGAAGTAATTTATTCAATATCTAAAACTGATAAATTACCTAAAATTATTAGTAAAAATTTAGCCTTAGTAGGACAAAATATGAGTACAAATGGTATTTATACTAAAACAAATGCATCAGGTGAGGATTATTATTATATAATAAGACAAACCAGACCATATGAATCAATAATAATAGAATATGGCTTTGCAGATAGTATGCAAAATGACATTAATTTATTATTATATAAATGGGAGGATTTAGCTGAAGCAATAGTTAAAAGTGTATGTGAATATTATGGATATTATTATGATAGAAATAATACTATTAAATACACTGTCCAAAAAGGTGATACTTTATATAAAATAGCTATGAATAATAACACAACCGTACAAGAGCTTATGAATATAAATAATTTATCATCAAGTACTATCTATATAGGTCAAGAGCTAATTATTCCTACAAATGTCCCATCAACTAATACTATTACCTATATCGTTAAAAAAGGAGATTCCCTATTTAAAATAGGAAGCCTATTTGGTGTAGATGTTAATACTATTAAAAATGCCAATAATTTAAAAAATGATACTATATATATTAATCAGGAATTAATTATTCCACTAAATAAAAAGCTTAAAGAATACATTGTTCAAAAGGGAGATACCTTATATAAAATAGCTTTAGCTAATAATACAACAGTTAATTTTATAATGGCTGTTAATAATAAAACATCAGATATTATATATATTGGAGAAGAATTACTAATATAAAAGCATTTTTATGCTTTTTTTTAATATTTTTATTTCAAATGATTTATAATAAGATTAAGGAGGCGAAAATATGGATAATAGAGTTTATTTTGTAATTGATATGAAATCCTTTTTTGCTTCTGTAGAATGTGCTTTAAGAGGCTTAGATGCTATGACTACAGACCTTGTTGTCGCAGATAATGAGCGTACTGATAAAACGATTTGTCTTGCAGTATCACCCTCCCTAAAAGCCAAGGGTGTTAAAAATCGTTGTAGATTATTTGAAATACCTAAAAATCTTCAATATATTATTGCTAAGCCTAGAATGAAAAAATATATCGAATATGCAGCTAATATTTATAGTATATATTTAAAATATATTGATAAAAATGATATTTTTGTTTATTCAATAGATGAATGTATTTTAGATGTTACAGACTATTTAAAGCTTTATAATATAAGGGCTCTAGATTTTGCATTAAAGCTTATGAATGAAATATATGATACCTATAAAATTCCATCCCAAACTGGTATTGGAAGTAATATGTATTTAGCTAAAATTGCTCTTGGAATTACCGCTAAAAATTCTAAAAATAGAGTAGGCTGGCTAAATGAAGAAAAGTTTATTAAAACCCTATGGAATCACCAGCCTTTAAGTGATTTTTGGCAAATATCAAGTGGTACTATGAATCACTTAGCACGTTTAGGTATCTATGATATGGAAGGAATAGCTAAGGCTTCACCTGAGCTTTTATATAAGGAATTTGGGGTTAATGCAGAATTATTAATTGACCATGCATATGGGATTGAGCCATGTACAATTGAAGATATAAAAAACTATAGTAGTAAATCTAAGTCTATCTCTAACTCTCAAATTCTTCCTTGTGGATATAGCTTTGATGCGGCAAGAATAGTAGTTAAAGAAATGGTTCAAAGTAGCTCATATACTTTAGCACTTAAGCATTATGTAACAGATAGTATATCAATATTTATTGGATATACAAATAAGACTATCGCTGCAACATCTGTTAAATTATCAGTAAGAACTAATTTATATAGCTTTATGGTTGATGATATTGTTAGTAAATTTGATACAATAGTAGATCATAATTTAGAAATTAGGAAAATATCTATTAGCTTTAATAATCTATTAAATGATAAATATGAACAATATGATTTATTCAGTGATATAAAAAAAATAGAAAAAGAAAAGAAGCTAAGAGAAAGTGTTTTAAAAATGCATCATAAATATGGTAAAAATTCCGTATTAAAGGCCTTAGATTTAGAAGATAAGGCTACTCAACGAGATAGAAATAAGCTAATAGGAGGTCATAATAGTGAATAGAGAAAAAATGCCAATGGAAAAAAGAGCCAAGCAATTTTTACCCTTTGATGCCCTAAAGGGATTAAGAGAAGCTATAAGACTTAAAGAAATTGAACATGAAAGAATTCTTAAAAGAGATATTTCACCCGATAAGGCCTTAAAAATATCTAATACATTAATCAATTTAGAGCCAAATTCTAAAGGTACTATTTTATATTATAATGATGGACTTTATTATGAAGCTTGTGGGAATATAAAGCTAGATATTGTAAATAAGAAAATTAAAATAGATAATCTAGATATTGATTTAGATGATTTATTTGATATTTTTGTTGAAGAATAATACTAATTGTTGATTAATAGTGATAAATATGATAAAATTTCTTGGGAGATTTTAATTATTTATGGAAACACAAAATGAAGATTTAAATAAAAAGAAAAAATCAACAATTAAATATGTATTAAGCTTTTTATTTTTAGCTTTATTAGTAATTGTAACATTTGCTATAATTTTTACTAAATATGATGTAAAAAATCTATATGCGGTAATGAAAAGGATCAATATAAATTATGTTCTTATTGGCGTAATTTTAATGTTTATATATATATTCTTTGAATCATGTGCTACAAAAACAATATTATCAGCACTAGGAGTAAAAAGTAGTTTATTTCATAATATAGAATATTCATCTATTGATTATTATTTTTGTGCAATTACACCAAGTGCTGCAGGTGGTCAGCCAATGGTTTTATATTATATGGCTAAGGATGGAATATCAATACCTAATGGATCTATAACTCTTTTGCTAAATACAGCTTTTTTTAAAATTGTTTTAATAGTTTTAACTATTTTTTCGATATTTTTTGCTAAAACATTAATTTTAGAATCAACATTATTAGTTATCCTACTAATAATTGGAGTTGTAATTAATTTAGTGGTTATTACTGTTTGTTTTTTAGGATCTTTTAAGAATGAATGGATAGATAAAATTGGTAAAAGACTAATAATGTGGCTTGGAAAAATTAAGCTTGTAAAAAGACCAATGGAACTATTTCGTGTTTTTTCTAAAAAGATGAAGGAATATGAAATGGGTGCTAAGCTAATAAAACAAAATAAGCTAAAATTTATGCTAGCATTAATTTTCAATTTAATTCAAAGAGTTGCGATGTTTTCAATGGCATATTTTGTATATTTAGCCTTTGTGGATACCTATCCTTCACTTGGTGGATATAGCTACTTTGAATTATTTGCGATTCAGGTAATTATTGCCATGTCAGTTGATTCTTTACCTTTACCAGGAGGTATGGGAATATCAGAATATTTATATGTTTCAATATTTGAAAGTATCTATATTGCTGAAAATTGTGTAGCTTCCGCAATGCTTTTAACAAGAGCGTTAAATTTTTATATTCCACTAATTTTGACAGCATTGCTAGTATTTATTAAACATATAAGAATACTTATAAAGGATAAAAAAAATGGGGAGAAGGTTTAAATATGTTAGGATATTATAATTATACAGTATGGTTAACGTATATATCACTTTTAAGTGGCGGAGTTGGAATTTGTTTTGCATTTAGAGGACATCCTGTTATTGCAGTAATTTGCCTAATTATTTCTGGAATATGCGATATGTTTGATGGAAGAGTCGCAAGAACAAAGAAAAATAGAAATAAAAATGAGTGTGTTTATGGAATCCAAATTGATTCTTTATCTGATTTGATTTGTTTTGGAGTTTTACCAGTATCAATCGGGATAAGTGTTGGATTATCTAGACTTTGGTTTGTACCAATATTCGCCCTATTTATTCTTTTTGGAATGATTAGATTATCATACTATAATGTTTTAGAGCTTGATAAATTATCTATGAATGAAGAAATAGAGGATGGAGTAATTTTTGAAGAAGAGGACTTAACAGAATTAGATAAAAATCCTAAGCCAAAGAAAAGCTTTTTTGTTGGCGTTCCTATTACAACCTCTGCGATTGTATTTCCATTATTATTTTGTTTTAAAACTATTTTAGATGCAAAGGTTTTCGCTATAATTTATTGTGTATTACTTGTTATAGTAGGTATATTATATGTTGTAAAAATTAAAATACCTAAGCCAAACTTTCTTGCAACTATTATTCTTGCTGTGCTAGGCCTTGCACTAATGTTATTTTTAATAGTAATTAACTTAGTATGAAAAAAATTGTAAATAGAAATAATAAAGAAGTAAGGAACTGTGATTTAGCTAAATCACAGTCATTCTTATATAATACTACCTTAGGACGCATTATTTTAAAATTTTTAGTAAGGCCATTTGTGTCAAAATTAGGTGGTTTATATATGAATAGTAAAATGTCAAAAGGGAGAATAGATAAATTTGTCAAGGAAAATAATATTAATCTAAATGATTATGATATGACAAATATTAATTGCTATAATGATTTTTTTACAAGAAAGCTTATCCCAGGTAAAAGAGAAATCAATTTTAATGAAAATGTATTAATTAGTCCATGTGATTCAAAATTATCAGTATATAAAATTGATAATAATAGTATTTTTAATATTAAAGATTCATTCTATAGAGTATCTGATTTAGTCAATAACGAAGAATTAGCTAAGGAATATATTGGTGGATATTGTTTAATATTTAGGCTTACTGTAGATGATTATCATAGATATTGCTATGTAGATAGTGGTACTAAATCTAAAAATTATCCCATAAAAGGAATCTTTCATACAGTAAATCCAATTGCCCTAGACCATTATAATATTTATAAAAGAAATCATCGTGAATATACTATTTTAAATACTAATAACTTTGGAAAAGTAGTCCAAATAGAGGTAGGGGCTTTAATGGTTGGGAAAATTAAAAATCACCATGAGGAATATACATTCACTAAGGGTGAAGAAAAGGGTATGTTTTTATTTGGTGGATCTACAATTGTACTATTAGTTGATAAGAATATTAAAATTGATGATGATATTATAGCTAATTCCTTAAATGGCGATGAAACCGTTGTAAAATATGGAGAGGGTATAGCCTTATATGAAAAAAATTAAAGCTTTTTTTATAAAATATAATATATTATTTTTAATATTACCTATCCTATTTTATGCTTGTCAAGGAATACTATATACTTTATTACCTTTAATCAATTCAAATGGTCATTATATAGGTCTTTCTATTGATAATAAAATACCAGTAATTGATGTATTTGTTATATTTTATTATATATATTATTTTTTCCCAATATTATTAATATGGCTTGTAAGTTTTAAGGATAAAAAGAAAAGCTATAGAATGATTATTTCATCCTTTGTAGTAGGAACACTATGCTATATATTCTTTTGTTTTTATCAAGTACAGATGATTAGGCCTGAGATTACAAGTAATTCAATATTTTCTAAAATGATTTTATTTATATATAAATCAGACCCTTATGCTTTAAATTGCTGTCCATCCATTCATACAATAATGGGTGTTTATACAGCTATTACCTTAATAAATGTAAAAGGAATTTCTTGGATTAGTAAGCTAATAGCTATTTTTATGGGATTGGGTATTATATTATCAACACTATTTATTAAACAGCATTATGTAATTGATGTTATTGCAGGCTTGTTAGTGTCACTTATTATATATTTTATTGTTTATATTATTCAAAAGAAATATTATAAGGATAAAGAGGACTCTATAGAATTAGTTAACTAATTCTATAGAGTTTTTTCTAATAAAAATTGATATTATTTAATTATTTTGGTAAAATATTTTTTGAGGTGTTAATGTGAAAATTTCAGAAATATTAAAAAATAAAAAAACATTATCATTTGAGGTGTTTCCACCCAAAAAAGAAAATGTTGATGATATAAATAAATTGTTTAATACAATAGATTTATTAAAGGAATTAAATCCTGATTTTATAAGTGTTACTTATGGAGCTGGAGGTAATAATACTAAAAATACTGTTATGATTGCTGACTATATTAAAAACAAAGCTAATATAGAAGCATTAGCTCATTTAACTGGAGGACCTAGTAATGAGGAAATAGTACTTGAAATATTAGCTGAATTAAAAAATAAAAATATTGATAATATTATGTCTCTAAGAGGAGACAAGCCTAAGGATTTAGATATTGAATATTGTAAACATTTTAAGCATGCGACTGATTTAAATGAATTTATTAATAATAGTGGTTATGACTTTTGTTTAGGTGGAGCTTGTTATCCTGAGGGACATCCTGAATCAAGTAGATTATATGATGATTTATTAAATTTAAAAAAGAAACAAGATAGTGGAGCAGATTTTTTGATTTCTCAGGTATTCTATGATAATAATTATTTTTATAGATTATTAAGAGAAGCTAGAAAAATAGGAATAACCGTTCCAATTATTCCTGGAATTATGCCACTTACTACAGAACGTCAAATTAATAATATTATTAATATGACAGGATCATCTGTACCTTTAACCTTAAGATCTATGATTGAGCGTTTTAAGGATGATAAGGAAGCCATAAGAGAAATAGGTATTAATTATGCTGTAAGTCAAATACTAGATTTACTAGCAAATGATGTTGATGGTATTCATTTATATATTATGAATAATTTTAAAAATGCCAGTGATATTTATTATAAAATATCTCATATTTTAAAAAAGGAAATGAAATAATTTGAAAAATCTTATCTTAAAATATTTAGGGTATAATAATATAGCCCCTGATGATAAAGTAAATAAACTGATTGAAGAATGTATTAATGAAGTTAAGGCCATTTCTAAATTTAAATATATTTATAATCATTATGAGGAAATTTTACCTTTTTTAAAGGATAATGAGAATTATTTAAAATATCTAGAGGGTTCAAATGGATATTATTTAGTCGCAACAACCCTTGGTATTGAAATAGATAGAAGACAAAAGCTATATGAAAAAACCGATATGACAAAGGCTATTGTTTTCGATTGTGTTGCAAGTGCTTATATTGAACATATGGCTGATGAATATGAAAAAACGATAGAAAATGACCTATCATATCGCTTTTGTCCTGGATATCAAAATACTTCCTTTTTAGATAATAAAAAAATTGCAGAGTATTTGAATACTACTAAGTATTTAGGAATTAATTTTTTAGATTCTGGACTAATGGTACCACTTAAAAGTATGATGGGTATTATAGCTATTGGAAACAATAAAAAAAGAATCTGTGGTAATTGTATATTAAAGAAAAATTGCAAATACTTAAAAGGAGGAATAACATGCTATCAAAGGTAGAAATATTTGATGGTGGGTTTGGTACTGAGCTTCAAAAAAGAGGTTTAAAGGCTGGAGAAATACCAGAGGAATTAAATATTACAAATAGTGATATTATAAAAGAAATTCACCTTTCCTATGAGAAAGCTGGTGCTGATTATGTCTCAACTAATACATTTGGATGTAATAGATATAAATTAGCGAATAGTAAATATTCTTTAGAAGAAGTTATCCTTAGTGCAATAAAAAACGCAAGAGTATGTAAAAAGGCTAAGGTAATGTTTGATATGGGACCATTAGGGCATCTTTTAGCCCCACTTGGTCAGCTATCATTTGATGAAGCCTATGAGGCATTCAAGGAAATAGTTCTTATTTCTAAAGATTATGTAGATGGTTATATTTTAGAAACATTTGCTGATATTTATGAAATTAAGGCGGCTATTTTAGCTGTAAAGGAAAATAGTGATAAATTAGTATATGCAACTATGACCTTCGATGAAACTCATCATACCCTAACAGGATCAAATCCAACAATTGTTGCCCAGGTCCTTGAGGGGCTTGGAGTAGATGCTCTTGGTGTAAACTGCTCCTTAGGTCCTTGGGAGCTTTTAGGAATTGTAAAAGAAATGCTAAGTGTATCTCATACACCTATTATTGTTCAAGCTAATAGAGGATTACCTCGTATAAAAAATGGATGTACTATTTATGATTTAAAGCTTACTGATTTTACGGAAGCATATTTAAAAATGTATGAGCTTGGGGTTGCGATATTTGGTGGTTGCTGTGGTACTGATCCAGAATTTATTAAGGCTATTTCATCCCTAAAGGGTAAAGAGGTTTTAATGAAGGAAAATCCTTATTATACCTTCCTTTGCTCTTCAACAAATCTAGTTAAAATAGAAGATGTTAAGGTTTGTGGAGAAAGATTAAATCCAACTGGAAAAAAGAAGCTAAAGGAGGCTTTAGCTAATGAGGATTATGATTATCTAATAAATGAAGCTATTAAGCAGGTTAATGCTAAAGCTGATTTATTAGATTTAAATGTAGGTATTCCTAAAATAGATGAAGCTAATGTTATGAAAAAGGCTATTTTAAAGCTACAGGAAGTTATTAATCTTCCATTCCAAATAGATTCATCTAACAAGGATGCAATTGAAATGGGATGTAGATATTCAATGGGAATTCCTCTAATTAACTCTGTAAATGGAGAATATGAGGTAATGGATAGAATCTTCCCAATTGCCAAGAAATATGGATGTTCTGTCTTAGGATTAACCTTAGATAGTAATGGTGTACCTAAAACTGCAGAGGAAAGATTTGCAATTGCAAAGCGTATTATTAATTACGCATGGGATAAATATCAGATAAGAAGGGAACGTATTATTATTGATACCTTAACCCTTACAGCCTCAGCTGAACAAGCTCTTGTAAAGGAAACTCTTAAAGCTTTAAAAATGGTTAGTGAAGAGATTAAAGTTAAGACTGCTTTGGGAGTATCAAATGTTTCATTTGGACTTCCAAATCGAGTTTTATTGAATAAAACATTTTTAACCTTAGCTATGCAAAATGGTTTAAATATGCCTATTATTAATCCCTGTGAGGAAGAAATGATGAATGCCATTTATGCATATAAGGTATTATATGGTATTGATAAAAATAGTGAATTCTATATTGCAAATATAACTAATGAGGTAAAAGAAACTAAGCCTTTAACTCTTATGAGTATTGAAGAAATGATAAAGCTTGGTTTAAAGGATGAAATAGAGGCCAAAACCTTAGAGCTTCTTAATGATAATGATCCACTAGCTATTATTAATAATAAGCTTATTCCTACTCTAAATGAAATAGGACAATTATTTGATCAAAAGAAAATTTTCCTACCTCAGCTTATGATGTCAGCAGAAGCCTGCAAGAAATCATTTGATGTTATATCAAATAAATTCCCTAAAAAGGAATCTAATACAAGACCTATTATAATGGCTACTGTAAAAGGGGATGTCCATGATATAGGTAAAAATATTGTTTGTGTTATTTTAGAATCTTATGGCTATAAGGTAATTGATTTAGGAAAAGATGTAGACACCAAAGTAATTATAGAAGCCTATCATAAATATAACCCAATGGCTATTGGACTAAGTGCTTTGATGACTACAACTGTTTTAAGTATGGAAGAAACTATTAAGGAACTAAAAAAAATAAATGGAATGTGTAAAATATTTGTTGGTGGAGCTGTAGTTACAAAGGATATTGCCCTTGAAATAAATGCTGATTATTATTCTAAGGATGCATTAGAATTTATTGAAATATTAAAAAAGGAGAATATTGTATAATGGAAAGAATACAAAGCTTTTGTGTTAATCATTTAACACTATTACCTGGTCTTTATGTATCAAGAGTAGATAAAATGGATGATTTTTACTTCACTACCTTTGATTTAAGAATCACTAGACCTAATTTTGAGCCTGTAATGGATACTTCTATTATGCATACCATTGAGCATTTAGGAGCTACCTATTTTAGAAATTATCATGCCGATAAAACAATGTATTTTGGTCCTATGGGATGTCGTACTGGATTTTATTTAATTTATAAAGGAAATAATACTGTAGCTGATATTTTAGATGATGTAAAAAAATGCTTTGAATTTATTATAAGCTATGAGGGTGAAATACCAGGCGCAAGTGCTATTGAATGTGGTAATTATCTAGATATGAATTTAAATATGGCTAAATATTATGCAAAAAAATATTTAGAGGTGTTAAATAAATAAAAATGAGAGCTTTTGCTCTCTTTTATGCTATAAAGGAGGATATAATAAATGTATACTTTAGAAAATCCCAATCTTGTTATTAATGAAAGTCTTATTAATGATTTATTAAATGAATGTAAGGATAAAACGATTGTTGCCGCAACTAAATATATTACTGATTCTCAAATGAAGGATTTATTAGCTATTGGAATCAATAATTTTGGAGAAAATAGAGTCGATTCATTCATAAAAAAGCATTTTATCCTTAGAAATGAGAATATTACTTGGCATTTTATAGGTCACCTACAAAGAAATAAAGCTAAGCTTGTTATTAATGATATTGATTATCTTCATTCTCTTGATTCCCTAGAATTATGTAAGCTTATTGAAAAATATCGTGATAAGCCTCTTAATTGCTTTGTTGAGATAAAGCTATCATCTTCAATAACAAAAAACGGTGTATTACCTAGTGATCTTCATGAATTTTTATTAGAAGCCAAAAAATATTCTAAGGTTAATATAATCGGTCTTATGGCTATGACTGAATATGATATGACTGATGAAGAGAAATATAATCTATTTAAGGAAGTAGTTAAATATGGTGAGAAATATAACTTATCTTATTTTTCTATGGGTATGTCAGGTGACTACAAACTAGCCTTAAAGGCTGGGGCTACTCACCTTAGACTTGGTAGTATTTTATATAGGTGATTTTATGATAGTATTGACAGAAGAAGAAATGAAAAGAATCGATGATTATACCTCTAAAAATATTAAATCATCATATGATTTAATGGAGGAAGCGGGTAAAGAAATCGCAAATATTATTTTAGAAAGCTACACATTTGACAAGGTAGTATTTATTGCCGGTGCTGGAGGAAATGGTGGAGACGCCTATGTTGCGGCAAGATATCTTTTAAATAGTGGTAAGGATGTTTATCTATATCAAGCCTCTACAAATTTTAGAGAAGAAACAAAAATTAATTGTGATTTATATAAGGGTAAATTTATTACTGATTTAAATGAAATTCTGAATGCTGATATTATTGTTGATGGATTAATTGGAATTGGACTACACAATGATTTAAATCAAAAATATTATAATTTAATCTCTAAAATTAATATGTCTAATAAGCCTATTATATCTCTAGATATACCATCTGGACTTAGTGCTAAAAATGGACATAGCCTTCCTATTTGTGTAAAATGTGATATGTGTATAACAATAGAATATCCTAAGGCAGGCTTATTTTTAGCTGATGGTATTGATTCCTATAAAAGGCTAAAAATAGCTAAAATAGGCCTTATTGAGCCATCTAACACTTTAAGAATTATATCAAGTGATGAATTTAAAGGAATATTTAAAGAAAGACTAAGTAATTCTAATAAGGGTACCTATAAAAAGGCTTCAATAGTTGCTGGAAGCTATAAATACCCTGGAGCCTCACTAATTGCTTATAATGCTTTAAATGCCTTTAAAATGGGTATTGGCTATAGCTATTTATATGTACCTAAATCTCTATATAAATTATATGCACTAAGAGCACCAGAGATAATAGTAAATCCTATTAAATCCTTTATGGGTCATATTAAATTTAACAAGAATGATTTAAATAAGCTAATAAATAGTTCTGATTCCATATCAATTGGTATGGGAATGGGTGTGTCAAAGGATTTATATAAATCAATTGATTATTTACTTAAAAATTATAATAAAACACTAATAATAGATGCAGACGGACTAAATACAATAGCTAAATATGGAATTAATATATTAAATGATAAAAAATGTGATTTAATATTGACACCACATTTAAAGGAATTTAGTCGACTATCAAATATCAATATATCAGATAGTGATATTGATATAATTAAGTGTGCAATAGATTTTTCAACTAAATACAATTTAACCCTAATATTAAAAAGTAACACAACTATTATTACCTCAAATAACGAGGTATTAATAAATATCTCTGGTAATACTGGACTTGCTAAGGG
The DNA here is from genome assembly GCA_051874255.1 of Anaeroplasmataceae bacterium. Lineage (GTDB taxonomy): Bacteria > Bacillota_I > Bacilli_A > Acholeplasmatales > Anaeroplasmataceae > UBA3206. The sequence continues at coordinate 14,894 of JBJEFR010000076.1, read as the reverse complement.
CGGAAGTGGAGATGCACTATCTGGTATACTTACAGGTATTAGTGCTTATATTAATGAAAAAACCATTACCAAGGCGGCTCTCGCAACATACATCCTTGGTAGATCTGCTGAAAGCTGTAGCATAGATTTAGAAGAAGAGGTAATGACTATTTCTGATATTACTAAATATATAAATAAAACGATAAAGGAGATTAAAAATCTTTAGTAATTAATATGTTTATATTCTATATATTTAATGGTGATTAATATATGAAAATAAAAGAATTATCATTAGATAATAGACCAAGAGAAAAAATGCTTAAAAATGGTGCTATTTCCCTTTCAAATGAAGAACTACTTGCAATATTACTTGGTAGTGGTAAAAAGGGCTCTAGCGCTATTGAATTAGCCTATACCATTATTAATGATGTAGGTAATCTAAAAGCTTTATTTTCTTTAGATTTAAATGAATTACTTAAAATAAACGGTATTGGCCTAGCCAAGGCTTCTATTATTTTAGCCTCCTTAGAGCTTAGTAAAAGAGCTTTATGCTCTTCGTTTGATAAGGAGGTATACGATACCCCAGAAAAAGCCTTTGCACTTTTAAATCCGCTTTTATCACTTGAAAATATAGAAGTACTTTATGTTTTATTTTTAGATAATAGATGTAATCTAATAAAATATAAAAAAATGTCTATAGGTCAAAGAAATAAATGCTTATTTCCTATAGACAGTATTTTAAATTTAGCTATTAGACTTGAGGCTTCAAATATTATTATTGCTCATAATCATCCTAGTGGGGATAATAATCCCTCACCTAGTGATTTAGAGGCTACAAAAAAGCTTTATGAGGCCTTAGAAATTATTAATATAAATTTAATTGATCATCTAATTATTGGAAATAATAGTTATTATTCATTTAGTAATATGCATATCCTTTAATGGTGATTATTTTGAAAAAATCGTTATATATAAGAATATTAATTTTACTAATTATATCGCTTATTACATTAATATTATCTAAATCAAGAATAATTAAATTTTCTTCTATAAAAAATTATGCTTCATGTAATATTAATATAAGAAAGTTTAGTGAATTGTATCATTATAATTTATTTAATAACACCATAGATGTATCAAATAATGAAGGAATTAGTGTTAAACAGGTTGTTTATTATAATGATCATATTGATGTTTATCCTTTAAATAATAAGGTTCTTTTTCCTTATTCAGGTCTTGTAATGAAGGTTAATAAAAATAGTATAATACTTTCAGCCTTAGATGATAATGAATATTTAATTTATAATTTAAGTAGTGTTAAAACTAATATATATAAATATGAAAATAGTGATACATTACTTGGATATTGTAATGAATATTTTAGTATAAAGGGTAATAATTTAGATTTACTAAATTATAATGTTTCATATGAAGAAATATAATATTAGTGTATCAGTAGTATTATTTATTATTAGCGCCTTACTTTTAAATTTAAATAAAATGCTTTTCTTTTTAATCCTATTTATAGGCTTACATGAAATAGGTCATTTAATTACTATTAAATTATTAAAATATGATATATATAAATTTCATATTTTACCATTTGGATTAATGATTGAATGCAATATGAACAAAAATAGAAGATTATTAGATGATATATTAGTTTATATAAGTGGTATAGCTGTAAATATTATTTTAATAATTATTTTTATTTTATTTAAGGCTAATAAGTATTACATATATTTAAATTTAGGAATTGTTTTATTTAATATTATTCCTATAATTCCTCTTGATGGTGGAAGAATATTATTATCACTTTTATCAATTAAAATTAGATATAAAAAGGTATTATTAATATCCTCTTATATTTCATTTATTTGTATTATTATATTAATTGTTTTAGGTGTAATTTACAAAGAATTAAATATTATTTTAATTTCAGTATATTTGCTTATTTATAATGTTAAGAATTATTCTCATATGAAGAGTTTATTTAATGACTTTTTGTTAGGTAAGTATTTATATCCTAATTTTTATCTAAATTATCATTATGTAAAAATGGATGAAATAGGAGTAGAAAACAATTTTTTTAAAGGAAAAAATAATATATTTATTAATAAAAATAATAGGTATTACGAAAAAAATATTTTAAAGAAAAAATATAAAGACAAGAAAACCTTGTCTTAATTTAAATACTTATTTAATAGCTCGCCAAATCTTTGGAAATGAATTATTTCACGCTGTCTTAAAAATGCTAGTGGGGCTAAAATTTCCGGATTAGATGTTTGATCCATAAGATGCTCATAAACAGCTTTTGCCTTAGCCTCGGCGGCTAAATCCTCAGTTAAATCCGTTATAGGATCTCCTGATACTGCATAATAGGTTACACTATAGGGATTACCATTTACATCAGTTGGGAAAAAATTATGACCATGTTCTGTATAGTTTTTATCTAAGCCATATTTTTTAAGTTCTTCTAATGATAAATCCTTTGTAAGAAGCATCATCATATTAGACAATATTTCAACATGAGCTAATTCTTCAGTTGCAATGTCTGTAAGAAGCTTTTTACCATAATCATCTGCCATAGTGAAGCTTTGATTGAAATATCTCATAGCGGCACCAAGCTCTCCTGAATATCCACCTATTGCAGTAATTAATACTTTAGCAAATTCTGGGTCAGGCTTAGTAATATTTAGGGGGAATTCTAAATTATTATCATAAATCCACATTAGCATTACCACCTTTATAAAGAAGGGCCTTTTTAAGCTCTGTTTTCATTTTTTTCTTATCCTCTAGTGCATGCTCGCAGTCAGGGTGTGTATCTAAGAATAATTCTATTTCAAGTAATGCAAATTTATAAGCAGCAATAATATTATCTATAGAAGAAGAAAGACTTTTAGGATCAAATTTATATGATTCATATAAATTATTCCAAATAGATCCTTTAGATAGCCCATTTAAAATATCATAATTAATATCATATTTTTGGGGATTAATATATATTTTTGCAAGTTCCATTTTTTTACCTCCATAAGTATATTATGTATATGAAAAAATGTTATCTAGGCAAAAAAATGAGGTAGATTGGCTCTACCTCATTTTAATTATTATTCTTCGCTAATAGCACCAACAGGGCAAGCAGCCTCGCATGCTCCACAATCGATACAAACATCTGGATTAACAGCTGCCTTATCCTCTAATGTGATAGCTTCAACAGGACATTCACCTACACAAGTTCCGCATCCTACACATTCATCTTGATTTACTTTTCTTGGCATAAATAATTCCTCCTTTAATTTAGTTATATTATATCTATTTTTCGCTTTATTGTAAATAATATTGCTTAAAAAAATATAATTATATTGTAAATACAAGAAATATTTAGTAAAATATATTTGTTTAAAAAGGAGTGAATGAAATGTCTTATCTTCTAATATTAGCTGGATTCAAAATTTGGGAAGGTGTATTATTAATGATATTATGCCTTGTAGTTGGATTAGTTGCTGGTTTCTTTATTTCAAGATTTGTATTTAAAAGATATTTAAAGAAGAATCCACCTATTAATGAAAAACAAATTAGAGCTATGTTCGCACAAATGGGACGTCCTGCTTCAGAAAAGCAAATTAGAGCTGTAATGAAGTCTATGGAGGAAAATAAATAATTAGTTATTTATAAAAAAAAGATGATTATTCACAATCATCTTTTTTTGTTTCTTCTTGAGCTGGCTTACTCTTTTTCTTTTTAAAGCAATTTTCAGTACCATTTATTAATCGTTTGAAATTAGACTTATGTTTATATATTAAAAATGTTGCAACTATTGAAAATAAAATACATACATCAAGTCCCGGATTTCCTATAATAAAGTTATTATCAGGACCAAATGCATATAATAGCCATCCGGTTGTTACAACAGCAATAGCTGCAGCGCTTGAGCATAAGCATACATATCCAGTTAAAAGTAATACTATTCCAAAAACAATTAAACAATTAATAGCTGCAAGTGGACATAAGATAAATACTACTCCAAGAGAGGTTGCAACACCTTTACCACCCTTAAATTTTAAGAATATAGAAAATGTATGTCCAATAATAGCAGATAAACCATAGAATAAGTATGGTATTTTTGAATCAAAGCTTGTAAAATTTTCTAATATATACCTTACTAATATAATTACAAACATACCTTTAAGTACATCAAAAAAGAAAACTAAAAATCCAACCTTTTTACCAAGTACTCTAATACAATTAGTAGTACCTATATTTTTACTTCCGTGCTCTCTTACATCAATCCCTGTAATTGCTTTTCCAATCCATAATCCAAATGGCATAGAACCAATTACATAGGATAATAGTAGAAAAGCAATTGAAAGTGTAATGTTTAAAGCTAAGCTAGTTAAAATCATAAATATACCTCTTTATCTAATTCACTATTTATTATTATACTAAAATTTACAAATATATCAATTATTAATAATTATTAAATTGAAAATTATGTTATAATTTATATGGTAATTTTGGTGGTATTAAGCAAATTATAATATTGTTATAAAGTTGGATTTGTGATAATATCAATATGTATATTAAAATAAATTTAAGGGTGTGTAAAAATGGCTAAATATGATGATAGCTCTATTCAAATACTTGAAGGACTTGAAGCAGTTAGAAAAAGACCAGGAATGTATATAGGTTCTACTGATTCAAGAGGACTTCACCATTTGGTATGGGAAATAGTAGATAATGCTATTGATGAGGCATTAGCTGGATTTGGTAAAGAGATTAATGTTGTTATTAATAAGGACAATTCTATCACTGTTTCAGACAATGGACGTGGTGTACCATGTGGTACTCACTCTAGTGGAAAAAATACTATGGAGGTTATATATACCATCCTACATGCTGGAGGAAAATTTAGTGAAGATGGTGGATATAAAACATCAGGAGGTCTTCATGGTGTAGGAGGTAGTGTTGTTAATGCACTTAGCTCATATATGGAGGTTAAATCATTTCGTGATGGAAAAATTCATCAAATTGAGTTTAAAGATGGTGGACATAAAATTCACGATATGCAAATAATTGGTGATACTAGAAAAACTGGTACTACCATTACCTTTAAGCCTGATCCTAAGATTTTCTCTACTACTTTATATAATTATGAAACAATTAAAGAAAGAATAAGAGAATCTGCCTTTTTAATTAAAGGCTTAAAAATGGTTTTATTAGATCAAAGATCTGGAAAAACCGAAACATTTTATTATGAAAACGGAATAAGTGAATATGTTACATTCCTAAATGCTAATAAGCATCCATCTTATAATGTTGGATATTTTTCTGGTATTGATGGAAAAATCTCTGTTGAGGTTGCGATGCAATGGATTGATGAGTATGATGAAACTATTATTTCATTCGTTAATAACGTTCGTACTCGTGACGGTGGAACTCATGAGGTTGGATTTAAAACGGCTGTAACTAAAGCATTTAATGATTATGCTAGGAAGTATGGTTTATTAAAAGAAAAGGATCCTAACCTAGAGGGTGCTGACCTACGCTGCTCATTGACAGCTGTTGTAAGTGTTAGAATAGAAGAATCTATTTTGGAATTTGAAGGACAAACAAAGGGTAAGCTAGGTACTCCACAAGCTAAAATTAGTGTTGATAGTGTTTTATATGAAAAATTATCCTTCTATTTATTAGAAAATAAGGATCTTGCTGAAATGGTAATTAAAAAAGCCTTACTAAACTATAATGCACGTGAGGCTGCACGTAAGGCTAGAAAGGATGCACTTGAGGTTAAAAAGGATAAAAAGGAAATTAACCTAAGTGGTAAGCTTGCTTCAGCACAAAGTAAAAACAAGGATAAAAATGAGCTTTTCCTAGTTGAGGGTGATTCCGCTGGTGGTAGTGCTAAAAATGGTAGAGATAGAAAATTCCAAGCTATATTACCACTTAGAGGTAAGGTTTTAAATACTGAAAAGAAAAGCAGTGATGTAGCCTTACAAAACCAAGAGCTTGCAACTATGATTTATACAATAGGTGCTGACTATGGAGAAAAATTTGATATAAAGAAATGTAATTATAATAAAATAGTAATTATGACCGATGCTGATGATGATGGTGCTCATATTCAAGTATTGCTATTAACATTCTTCTTTAGATATATGAAGCCTCTAATTGAAAATGGAAGAGTTTATATTGCTAAACCACCATTATTTAAAATAACAAAAAGAGGAAAAAAGGAAGAAATTATATATGCATGGACTAATGAAGAATTAGCTTCTATTACAAAGGGTTCAAGCAATTATACTGTACAACGTTTTAAGGGACTTGGAGAAATGTCTGCAGAGCAACTATGGGATACAACAATGAATCCAGCTACAAGAAGCTTAATAAGGGTTGGAATCGAGGATTTAAACGATGCTGAATCACAAATTGAAATACTAATGGGTGATGATGCTGCAAGACGTAGAAATTGGCTTGAAACACACGTTTCATTTACATTAGAAGAGGATTTAGAGGAGTAGGAGGACATTATGGCAATAAAAGAAAAATTAGATGATTACATAAATGAAACCTTCGAATATGAAAAGCTCGAGGATGTAATTGGTGATCGTTTCGGTCGTTATTCTAAATATATTATTCAGGATAGAGCTATTCCTGATGTAAGGGATGGTTTAAAGCCTGTACAACGCCGTATTTTATATGGTATGAATAAAATGGGAATCACCTCAACATCTCCATATAAAAAATCAGCTAGAATTGTAGGAGAGGTAATGGGTAAATACCATCCACATGGAGATTCTTCAATTTATGATGCAATGGTACATTTAAGCCAAGATTGGAAAATGGGTGTTACCTTAATTGATATGCATGGTAATAATGGTTCAATAGATGGTGATAGTGCAGCGGCAATGCGTTATACTGAAGCACGTATGAGTAAAAATGCTGATTATTTACTTAAGGATATTGAAAAAAATACTGTTCCTTTTGTACCAAACTTTGATGAAGAGGAAGAGGAACCAACTGTTTTACCAGGATTATTTCCTAATTTACTTGTAAATGGAGCAATGGGTATTTCATCAGGATTTGCAACCTATATTCCAACTCATAATTTAACAGAAGTAATTAATGCAACTCTTGCGAAAATAGATAATCCTAATATGACATTAGATGAACTTCTTCAAATAATGCCAGGACCAGATTTTCCAACCGGAGGAATTGTTGAAGGACTTGATGGTATAAGAGAGGCCTTCAATACTGGAAGTGGTTCAATTATAGTAAGATCTAAATACACTTTTGAAGACATTTCAAAGGAACAACAAAGAATAGCTATATCAGAAATTCCTTATGATACAAATAAAGCTAAGATCGTTGAAAAAATAGATCAAATGCGTATTGATCATAAAGTTGATGATATTCTTGAGGTTAGGGATGAATCGGATCGTACAGGACTTCGTATTGCGATTGATTTAAAGAAGGGTGCAAATGCCCAAGCAATTATGAATTATTTACTTAAAAATACTGATTTACAAATCAATTTAAAATATAACATGGTAGTAATTCATAATCGTCGCCCTGTAAGGATTGGTGTTTTAAAGGTTCTTGAGGCCTATATTGATCATCAAAAGGAAGTATTTACAAATAAAACCCAATATGATTTAGCTAAGGCTTCAAAAAGAATTCATATTGTAGAAGGATTAATTAAGATGGTTTCTATCCTTGATGATGTAATTAAAACTATCCGAAGCAGTCTTAATAAAGGTGATGCTAAAAATAATTTACAAAAGCTATATGGATTTACAGAAGAACAATCAGAAGCTATTGTTGTTATGCAATTATATAAATTAACTAATACTGACGTTACAGAGTTACATAAGGAGTTTGAAAATCTTACTAATAATATCAATACCTACAATAAAATTCTTGGTAGTGAAAAAGAATTATTAAAGGTTATTAAGCGCGATCTATTAGAAATGAGTAAGGTAATTAATCAAGCTAGACGTACAGTGATTAATGAAGAGGTTAGTGATCTTAAGATACAAGAAACTGATTTAATTACTAAAGAACAGGTAATGATTTGTGTAACAAAATCTGGATATATTAAACGTATCACAATGAAGGGTTGGGCTCAAAGCAAAAATAATAATTTAAAGGAAGGAGATTCTTTCTTATTTATAGAAGAATGTCAAACTCTAGATACCCTATTATTATTTACTAATAAAGGAAATTATTGTTACCTACCAGTTTATAAGATTGATGAATGTAAAACAAAAGATATTGGAGAATTTATCAATAATATAATTAGTATTACTCCAGGAGAATACTTTATAGCATGTTTTAAAGTAGAGGATTTCAAGGATAATAAAACTTTATTATTATGTACTAAGGATGGAAGTATTAAGCAAACAGCCTTAAATCAATTTGAACTAAGTAGATATACTAAAGCCGTTCGTGCAATGAAAATTGCCCCAAATGATGAACTTGTAGCTGTAGATTTAATTGATTCTCCACTTGAAATTATCGTATGTACAAAATATGCAGAAGCAATAAGAATAAGAGCTTCTGAGGTATCCTTATATGGTACAGCTGCCTCAGGTGTTAAGGCTTTAACTTTAAAGCCAAAGGATGAGGTTATATCAGCGTTCTATGCTAATAGGATGGATGATATTATGCTTCTTACCGTAAAAGGCTTTATAAAGCGAATGAAGGTCACTGATTTAGATCTTGCAAGAAGAGGTAGAGCATCAACAGCAGTGATAAAGAGAATCAAATCAAATCCTCATATTTTAACAGATGCTAAGAGACTTACTCCAAATCAATATAAAGAAAATGTAGATATTAACGTTCTATATACAAATGGAAATGATACTTTAAAAGCATTTGATTACAAATATAATACTGCAGATGCAGGAAAATTATCAATTAACTCAGAATTAGGTACTCCAATAAAAATGATTATATCTAAACCATCTACACCAGATGATAAGGTTGATGATGATTATTTACTTGATAAAACTACTAATATTAATTTATTCACAGTTAGTGATGAGGATGAGACCATAATTAAGGCTGGAAAGAATACCACAGATATTATTGCTGATATTGATAAAATTATCGCAAGTGCTAAAAATGAAGAGGTTATTGAAACAGAAACCTCTATAGTAAAAAAAAGTATGACATCTACAGTAGTTAGAAAAAAGCCTACTACAACAATGGATAATAAATTGGAGGATATTCCTTATAAAAAAATAAGCTTATTTGGAGATGATGACAATGAATAAGGTAAAACTCTTTACTATATTAAAATATTTAATAGTTATTGTTATTTTATTATTCTCTATCATTAGAGGAAGTATATTACTTTATGACTATATTAGTATGGATAATAATAAATATTTAGTAGGTGCAATTATATATTTTGTTATTATGCTTATTTCTATAGTTCCCCTTGTAATGCTTATTAGAAAAAGTATATATAAATCTAAATTTCATAAATAATTAATAAAAAGCCCTGATTCAGTATAGACTGTTTCAAGGCTTTTTTATTAGAAACTTAATTATAAATCAGAGTAATAAAACTCTTCAGAACAACTTAAAATGGAATATTCATTTTGTTTAAGCTGTTCAATTAAATTAATAAAGTCATCTCTTTTTATATATTTAAATTTCAAAGCACATCTAGTTATTAAAACTAAAAATATTGATATATAACTATAAATAACACATTTATTAAAACCAAATAATATTTTAAATTATATCTAGTTATCAAAACTAGTATAATTAATTATAAAATTAGATTGTTCTAGTTATAATTATTAGTTCAATATCAATTAAAATATTTTAACCCTCATTAATGGCATAGTTTGCTATAAAAATGTATAAAATAATGTTATAATAGCATATATAAAGATTTCAAAACATATCTAGTTATTGATACAAGATTTAACATTTTATATAATTTTATTTCTTAGTATGAAACACTACATATATTTTGAAATGTATTAAAGGAGGAGAATATATGAAAATAGAAGCTTTTAATACAACTAAATTATTTGATAAAGAAGAAACATTATTTAATATACTAAAAGCCTTTAAACCTAACGATTATAAGAATTATTTAGGCGCTTATATTAACAATAACCTTGTTGATCTTAACAAAATTATCGCATGTGATTCAAAAATAGATTTTCTAGATTTATCTAATAGAGATGCTATGTACATCTATCAAGCAACATTAAGATATTTGTTTGCTTATGCGATAAATAAGCTTTTTCCAAAGGGAAGAGTAATATTTAATTATAGTATTTCACGTTCTATTTTCTGTCAGCCAGTTATATCTAAACCATTAGATATTAAAACCGTTTCAGAAATAGATAATATTATGCGAGATATTATAAGTAAAGATGTTCCCATCAATAAATTAACCATTCCTAATGAAGAAGCTAAAAAGATTTATTTAAGCCAAGGTTTAGTCTCAAAAGCTCGTTTAATTGATTATAGAGAAGAAGAAACAATTAATATTTATGAACTAAATGGATATTATAATTACTTATATAATTATTTAGCGCCTACAACTGGATATGTATCTAATTTTAGACTAAATTACTATTGGCCAGGCGTTATAATGCAGTATCCAAGAGCCGAGCTCGATGGTCAAATACCTGATTTTGTTAACGAAAAAGTATTAGGAAACTATCTAAAGGATTCTAATAAATGGGGAAACATAACAGGGGCTTCATATGTTTCTGATTTAAATAAACTCATTGAAACTAATAAATATAAGGAATTAATTAACCTTTGTGAAACAAGACATAATAACATGCTTGCAGAGCTAGGTGAGCAAATATTAAAGGATATTGATAATATTAAACTTATCGCCGTAGCTGGTCCTTCATCAAGTGGTAAAACCACATTTACAAATAGGCTTAGAATTGAGCTTTTAAGCCGCGGTATAAAGCCTTTAATGATTTCCCTAGATGATTATTACCAAGACGATCCAAAATGTCCTAAAAACGAAGATGGAACACCTGATTGGGAGCATATAGAATCACTTAATGTAGACCTTATAAATGAGCAAATTCTAAGGCTTATCGAGGGGGAAGAGGTATCACTTCCAATATTTGATTTTAAAACTAGAAAAACAACATTCAAGGAACCTATAAAGTTAGGAAAAAATCAGCCTATTTTAATTGAAGGAATTCACGCTCTCAACCCTAGGTTAACTGAATCAATACCTCAAAGCAATAAATATAATATTTATATCGCACCACATGCGCAGCTACACCTAGATAGCCAAACACCTATTTCAATGACCGAAATAAGGCTTTTAAGGCGTTTGGTAAGGGATTATAGAACTCGTAACAGCAACCCTCATCAAACTATCTCTATGTGGCCTTCTGTAAGACGAGGAGAATTTAGGTGGATTTATCCATTCCAGGAGAATGCAAATTATGTATTTAACAGCGAATTAAACTATGAATTAGCTGTTTTAAAGAAACCAGCAATGGAAATTTTAAAAGAAATTTCAGTTGACAGTAAGGAATATCCATTAGCTAATAAGCTTATGAATATGCTTAAATACATCCATAATATAGACGAAAAATGGGTACCATGTAATTCTATTTTAAGAGAATTTATTGGCGGTAGTATTTTTTATGATGAATAAAGTAATAAAAGGTAATGTGATAGTGAAATCACATTGCCTTTTTTTATATTTTATTTTATAATTATTGTATGGTTACAAGTGGAGGTGAAGTCAGAAAATGAATTGCTTAAACAGCATTGATAGAATGACAATACAACCTGAACAATTAAAAGATATAATAAAGCTTTATCAATATAAGGGTAAAGATTTCTATTACCAGGATGTATTAAAAAAAGATATAAATAGTATATCTAAAGAGACTATTATAAAGGAATGCTATGCAGTCAGCAAATATTTAAAATTAAACATTACTGAAAGCAGACAAAAATCAATCGTCAAAAATAATTCAGCTCCTAAAACTAATGATGAAAAAATATTCGCAAATATCAAAACTATATTCACTACATTTAACGAAAGAATCAGTAATTTTGATATTATTGCTAACCAGTTTTTAAGACTTGGTGAAAGACTATTTTTAGGAGTTAAAAAGATCAAATTTAACACTGTTACAAAAACAGTAAAATATAATCTTTTAGATGAAAAGCAAAAGACCTCAAAAAGAGAAATACTAGAGAATTTAATTTCAAAATATACTCAACTTTTAAGAAGTAATAATTATGAAATAGTCGCACTAGTTACATCCTTTTATATTGATTTTATTAACCTTGATATTTTTAATGAAGAAAATGAAATAATAGGATTATTTATCATGTATTCATTATTATATCGAGAAGGATTTAATTTATTTAAATACGTTTGTTTCTTTGATATATTCCTAAAATATGAAGCTGAATTCAAAAATAAAGCATTACTTGCAAGCTATCATTGGAACGAAGGATACCCTAATGCATCAGAACTAACAAAGCTTGTTATTTCAATGTTAAACGAAGGATATACTCAAGTAGATAACATGATTAGATCTATTGAAATAATTGGTGATAATAATAAAACCGATGTAATTGAAAGTACAATCTATAAACGAATGCCAAACATTTTCACTAAAGAAATGATCATGAATTGTCATCCAAACGTTAGTCCATCAACTATTGATAGAACACTAAAACGTCTTCGAGACGAAAACATCATTAGGGCAAATGGACAAGGTCGAAGCGCAACATGGTCCAAATTAGTTGAGACAGAACAATTCGATTCTTCTGTAAAGCAAATTAGCTTATTTGATGAATTAGACAATATTTAAAAAAAAATCTCGCTTTATATAAAGTGAGATTTTTTTATTTTATAAACTTAAGACAATATTTACAATTGTTATAAAAAGAAAAAGAAAAATAAGTATTTAAATTTTAAGAGAACGAGATGGATAATCATACACATTTTAGAAATTCGATCGCTAAAAATTAAGGTATGATATTAACTATAGATAGAAGAAGAAAAAGAAAAGACTAATATTCAATTGGTCTTTTTTTTACCCACCAATAACGTTTATAATGATATATACTATTTTTGTAAAAAAGTCCTACAGAAAAAAAATATCCTGGGTAAATTTTTACCACTTACATAAAACACTATATTTTTACTTATTATATTTATATATGAAAAGAAGTAGTAGGAGTAGTCAATATTTTTAACATGCGTAATTATTCGGACAATGAAAAAAATAGTTGATTTTTAAGGATTGAGATGGATAAATAGTCGAATGAAAAGATTTCGTTGCCTCATTTTTTGTTTTAATTTCAAATAATCATACTCAAATTTGCTTTTTTGAGTATGATTAAAAGCAGAAGAACAAGTCAAAAAAGCTATTAAATATACTCATGAAGCCTTTTTAAATATATTTCAAAGTCATTTTTGACCACTTTTTTATTTTCTTTTAACTTCCTATAATGTATATTATGTTAACCAAATAATAATAGCATAATATCGCGAATTTTTACTTGTGAGTGGAAAAGACTAAAACTCATTAATTTGATTAAATCACTACTGCGAACATTTTTCGCTTAACAAAGCAAATATTTGATAATTTAAAAAATCGGAATCGAGTCGATAATTTATCCACAAATCGCAAATTCGATCTCTCTGGTGAAAAAAAATAACCAGCAATTTATCGATTTTTGGTATCCTGGCTGTTTTTACCTAAAAATTCACCATAATTAAACACATATCCTTTATTTATTGCTAAAATGAGCTTTTTTGATTAATTTTGATTATGTAGTCCAATTTTTAGGACATAAGAAACTTTATCGTTCTTTACTTAAATGTATCTATGTTGCAGGATCATTTTTTCGTTTGATTAATGTTTTCAAAAATCTTGAATAGAGTTTATTTCTATTTTTTTATTTAGTTTTTAAAACTAGTTATATTTTGAAATATTTTATTCCAGTTTAAACAACTGGTGTTGTGTGTAGATTTTGCTATTAATAATTCTGAATTTAATATTTCATTTAAGTGATTTTGTGACACCATACAATTGTTATAATAATTAAAGTATTTATAATATTCATTATTTTCTTCATTTTTTCTTCTTTTGGATCATTTGAGCTTAAATCAGAAATTTAATTTTATTCTCTTTGTTTCATTTATTAAAATAATCAAGCATTCATCAATTGATTTTAAAGATCCAATTAATTAATTATTATTTCGTTTGCAAAATATTGTCTTTCCTATAAAAACACGAAATATTAATTTAGGTTTAAATATTATTTAATTTTATTATAAATATCATTTAATTTAGTTTTAAAAACTAGTTAATTTTTGAAATATTTTCTAACCCCCTTTTTACCTGTTCAGAAGCTATGGATAACGATTATATTCTTTCTGTATATTTATAATTTACTACTTATTGATCGATGTCTTATGAATACTTGCATCCATCATTTATTCTATTCATAATAAAGCAAATCATTCATATTTAGAATGCTTAATTTATCATGTCATATATTATAATATCTAATTTAAATTCTTCATTGTTCTAAACATGATATATTGAGTTATATTAATATATCATCTCTTTTATAACCAATCCTTCATTCTGCCTATATTTAGTATTTCTATCGTTCATCTAGTGAATAAATCATGTGAATAATCATGCATATTATTGGTTCATATTCACACGTCTACGATTTGACTTTAAAGGAGTTTTTTTAACCGTTACAAAATAAGTAATCCAGAGTCTACGAGGAATTGAAAATACCATCAACAAACTAAACATCTTCTATTTCCTCTTAAAATCAATTTTAAGGCCTTTTAAGGTTCTAGTTAAATCAAATCAATAAGCTACAATATAAATGCTTTAAAGCTATAAATATTTACATCATAT
>JBJEFR010000075.1:0-28169 GCA_051874255.1 Anaeroplasmataceae bacterium | reverse complement strand
TTTGTTAATCTTTGAGAAAAATAGAGCCTAACTCGTAAATAAATTAATGAGTGTGTGGCTCTAAATTATCAATATCTATACTTTCTAATTTAGATACATGACTAATCTTTTTACCGATGTCTTTAATAGAAGAACCAATGTTATATAATTCATTATCAATAACAATAAATCTATCATGATATTTATTAGTTTTTATAATAGTTAAATTATGATTAGCCTGAAATAAATTTATTTCTTTATTAGTTAACGTACTAGATGGATAAATATATATTGTTATAGGTATAGTTATTCCTATAAGCATTTCTAAGACTGAATAATCTAAATATGCATCTATAATTACAATTCTATTTAAAGCCTTACTAAATAAGTCTTTAATAAAAGAATAACCCTCAAATAAATCACCATTATAAAATAATTTATTCTTAAATATATTTATAGAATTAATATTATCTAATCTTAATTCAACATTTGTTAATCTATTATTAAGATTATTAATATCATTATTCATTTGGATTAAATTATCACTATGAGCTATACATCTCGATTCGTTAATAACATAGCCATTCAATAGATATTGTTTTAATATGGAATTAGCCCATCGTCTAAATAGTATTCCACGTTTAGATTTAACTTTATAGCCTATAGATATAATCATTTCTAAATCGTATAAAATGATTGGCTTATCAGAATTAGTAATTTGCATTTTTTGCAAATTGCTTTGAGTACATTCTAATTCTAACAAAATGTTTTTTATGTGTCTAGATATTACTGATGTGTCTCTATCATACAATTCAGCTATTTGGGCTTGAGTTAACCATACAGTATTTTCACTTGGTGAAACATTAACATCCAAACTAAAATCACCATCTTCAAATTTAATTAATTCAAAATTTTTCTCAATCTTTTCGATTTCTTTTGTTTTTGTCATATTATTTTTCCTTCCTTTTCTCAAAAATAAAAGCCTTACCGCATTTTAGCGATAAGGCTAGTTGATTGTATTAAGTTGGATTATTTGTAATATCATAATTACCAACTCCTTGTATACCTATTATAGCATATCTATACTTTAATTTCCATACAAGAGGTTCCAAACTAGTATAACTAATCCTATAATAATTTATAAAGGCTCCTATTTATAGTATAATTAATCTGACCTTATTATAGATATAGGTTTAGGAATAAATTACACTAAGCCTGGCTTAGGTAATATATTAATCCTTTTTAAGGAATCGAATGAAAGCTTTAGATAATCTAAATTAATAAAATACTAGTAATTTGCATTAATAAAACTTTTTTTCTTTCTATGAATAAAAGTATAAATAGGAATATAAATTATTACTGGTGATTATTTTATGAAAAAAGTGATAATTTATAATATAGCTATATTTGTAATAATATTTGTTCTTTCAATAATATGTCATTATTTATATAATTGGACAAATAGTAAAGTAATAGGATATTTTACGCCTATAAATGAAAGTATATGGGAGCATTTAAAGCTACTTTTTTATCCTGGTATACTTGTTTTAATAATTGAACTATTTATTAGTAAAAATAAGAAGAAATTTTTTGTTTCAGCTATGATAAGCATTAGTATAGCATTGTTATTAATAGTAGTGTTATATTATACAATCACAGGTATTATTGGTAAAAATATTGATTATGTTAATATATCTATTATGATAATAAGTATTATATTTTATTTGTATTATAGGGATTTTTCGTATAAAATAAATATAAGCAATAATTTATTTTTAGGATTAACATTGCTTATATGTTGGATACTATTATTTAGTATATTTACCTATAATCCACCTACAATTGGATTATTTATGACTTAATGTGGTTTTATTATATTGAATTTAGGATATAATAAGTTTTAGGAGGGATAATTATGCCAATAATTACAAGAGTATATGCAAGAGAGGTATTAGATTCAAGAGGAAATCCTACAGTAGAGGTAGAAATTTATACTGAGGGTGGATCATTTGGAAGAGCTATAGTACCAAGCGGTGCATCAACAGGAGAATATGAAGCATTAGAGCTAAGAGATAATGATAAGAAAAGATATATGGGGAAAGGCGTTTTAAATGCTGTAAAAAACGTTAATGATATTATTGCCCCGGCCTTGCTTGGAATGGATGTAAGAAGTCAGCTTGTTATTGACAAAACAATGATTAAAATAGATGGCACGCCAGATAAAAGAAATTTAGGAGCAAATGCTATCCTAGCAGTTTCAATGGCATGTGCAAGATGTGCGAGTGATTATTTAGGAGTAAGCCTTTATAATTATTTAGGTGGCTTTAATGCTAAGTGTATGCCACTACCTATGATGAATATTTTAAATGGTGGGGCACATGCTGATTTTTGTATTGATTTTCAAGAAATTATGATTATTTGTGCTGGCGCAACTTCATTTAAGGAAGCTTTAAGATGGGGGAGTGAAATATTCCATCATTTAAAAAATATTTTAAAGGCTAAAGGATACAACACAGCTGTAGGTGATGAAGGAGGATATGCTCCTAAGCTTAGTAGTAATGAAGAGGCATTTAGTCTTGTGTGCGATGCCATAAAGAGTGCAGGCTATGAGCCTGGCAAGGATGTCTTTATTGGAATAGATGCAGCTTCAAGTGAATTCTATAATGGAGATAATAATAATTATGAATTAAAAAGTGAGGGTAAAAAGCTTACAAGTGATGAATTAATAGATTATTATGAATCTTTAATAAATAAATATCCTATTATTTCTATTGAGGATGGACTTGACGAAAATGATTGGGATGGATGGAAGAGACTTACTGAAAGAATCGGAAAGAGGGTTCAATTAGTTGGTGATGATTTATTTGTTACTAATACCACACGTTTAGAAAAAGGAATTAAGCTTGGGGTGGCAAATTCTATACTAATTAAGGTTAATCAAATTGGTACAATAACTGAGGCCTTTGATGCGATTGAAATGGCTAAAAAAGCTGGATATACAGCTGTCATTTCACATAGAAGTGGAGAAAGTGAGGATTCGACTATTGCCGATATAGCAGTTGCTTCAAATGCTTTGCAAATAAAGACAGGATCCTTATCTAGAACAGATAGAATTGCTAAATATAATCAGCTTATTCGAATTGAAGAAGAGCTTAATGATTACGGACTTGAAAATATCGCTAATTTTATGGGATTAAAATCTTTTTATAATCTAGATAAATAAATATATTATAATGTATGTAGGAGGAGAAAAAATGAATTTTATTAAAAATAATTTAAGAACGATATTAATTATAGTAGCAATAGCGGTTTATGCACTATTTTTACCTTTAATTATTAACCTAATTGATAGTGGGCTAAATAAGTATTCTATTATATATCTTTCATATTATGGATGTTTAATTATATCCGCAACAGTATTATTAATTTTAGCTAATAAAAATGGTCAGGATAGAAATATGATAAATGCAGGAGTTGTAATTATTATTCTATCTAGTGTTTTATTAAATGGATATAATGCAATAGAGTATTCTAGTGCTCAAAATTTTGCATATATAGCTATTTATTTAGTTGTTGCTGTATATTTTGTTATATTATTAGCTACAAATAAAAGTAAAGAGATGTTATTAATTCCACTTGGTGTCTTGATTGTTTTAGAAATGCCTGGTACATTTAGTGGAAGCTCAGTTGCTTTAGCTAAATTGCTAATGCTTATATCTTTTACAATATGTAATCAATTTTTAAATGATTATTCAGCAAATGAATACTATAATTAAAAAAATTCCACATTTTGTGGAATTTTTTATTTGTTTTCTTTAATTTGCTTTAGCATTTTGTTTAAATCATCTACCCCAAATTCATAGGTTTTTTTACAGAATCTACAAGTTACGCTTGCTTTACCATCCTCGGCTATAATATCGGTTATTTCTTTAGCTCCTAGGGATTTAATTCCTCTAAAGAAACGATCCTTATTACATGGACAAGAATAAGCAATTTTATTCTTACCAACAACCTCAAAGCTACCGTTTGTTAATTCACCAATTATCATTTCAGGAGTATAGCCTTCATTTATCATTTGACTTATTGGCTTAATATTTGCTAAATTATTTTCAATTTGAGTTATTATATCATCAGGACAATCAGGCATTAATTGAAGAATAAAGCCTCCGGCAGCCTTACATGAATTATCAGTTTCTACTAAAACACCAAGTCCTACTGAAGAAGGAGTTTGTTCGCTTTCTGTAAAATAATAGGTGAAATCATCACCGATTTCTCCTGTTTGAATTTGTACAGAAGAGGAGAATGGTTGCTTCATATTTAAATCCTTAATAACATGTAAATACCCATTTCCTACAGCCTTTCCTACTGCAAGATGACCATCGCTATATTGTAAGAAAACCTCAGGGTTATCAACGAGACCACGAACATTGCCATTACATGCCTCAACAAGGATTTGTCCAAGGGGACCATCAATTTCAAATTTTACTGTTAAATGTTCATTTGATTTATAATTGACGCTCATCATTGCTACACAGGTTAGGGTTCTTCCAAGGGCAGCAGTAGCGGTAGGCCAAAGACCATGAATTTTTCTTGCTTCCTCAACCAAATTAGTACTTTTAGCTGCATAAATTCTTACATGCTTATCAAAGGCTAATGCTTTTACTACATAATCTTCCATTTTTAATCACCTATGTTATTATAGCATAAGAATAATAGGTTTTTTTATAATAGAAAGCGTTTTTTTAATTTTTTTTATTGACTAATGGCGTATAAGTAGTAAAATAAGAATATCAATATTTTATTGATGATTCCAAGATAGTTTAATATTAAAGTAAACTTGAGTATAATTATGAGGACTAATTCATCATAATTATTAGTCCATTAAATTTGAGACTAATACTTGAGTTAGTCTCTTTTTTTATTAATCTACAATATACCTATGATAATAGAGAGTAATTATTTATGATATTTAAGCGAGCTAGTGGTTGGTGTGAGTCTAGTAATTAGTAAATAGTGAAGCGCACTATTTAGGTATTTATCTGAATTAGTAGGATAAACGTAATCCGCGTTAAGGATAGAGGTGGCTTATATCAATTATAGGCAATTAGAGTGGTACCGCGCTTAAAGGCGTCTCTTTCTTAAAAAAGAAGGAGACTTTTTTTGTTATATTTTGGTTTTAAATTATTGTTATACTATAGTATAAATGGTATAATATAATGAATAGAAATGTAATAAAAACAAACAAATTTTTTAAAATAAAGGAGAAATAACATGGCAGAGAAAAAGTTTAAAAAGGTAGTATTAGCATATTCAGGAGGATTAGATACATCAATTATCATTCCTTGGCTTAAGGAAAATTACGGATGTGAGGTAATCGCTGTAAGTGGAAATGTTGGTCAAGCTGATGAGCTTGAAGGATTAGAGGAAAAAGCTAAAAAGACAGGAGCTTCTAAGCTTTATATTGAGGATTTAAATAAAGAATTCGTAGAGGATTATATATTCCCTACTCTAAAGGCAGGAGCTAAATATGAAGGAAAGTATTTACTAGGAACTTCATTTGCTAGACCTATTATTGCAAAAAGAATTGCTGAAATAGCCCTAAAGGAGGGTGCTGACGCTATATGTCACGGATGTACTGGAAAAGGAAATGACCAAGTACGTTTTGAATTAACTATTAAGGCTTTTGCACCAAATATGGCAATTATTGCACCATGGAGAGAGTGGGATATTAAGAGCCGTGATGAGGAAATTGATTATGCAGAGGCACACAATATTCCATTAAAGATTTCAAGAGAAACAAATTATTCAAAGGATAAGAACCTATGGCATCTATCTCATGAGGGATTAGATCTTGAAAGCCCTGCAAATGAACCAAATTATGAAAAGATTCTTGAAATGGGTGTTTCGCCAGAAGCTGCACCAGATAAGGCTGAGTATGTAACAATCGATTTTGAACGTGGTATACCAGTTGCCGTAAATGGTAAGAAGATGAAGGCTGTTGATCTTGTTTGGGAACTAAATAAGATTGGTGGAAGAAATGGTATTGGAATTATTGATATCGTTGAAAATAGATTAGTAGGAATGAAGAGCCGTGGTGTTTATGAAACTCCAGGTGGAACTTTATTATATGAAGCTCATGAATTACTTGAATCAATTTGTTTAGATAAAGAAACAATGCATTTCAAGAGAGGAGTTAGCGATAAGTTTGCTGACTTAGTATATAACGGACTTTGGTTTACACAACTTCGTGAATCATTATCTGCCTTTGTAGATAAAACTCAAGAAACAGTTACAGGTAGTGTAAAATTAAAATTATACAAGGGTAATGTTATCCCAGCTTCAATTACATCTCCATATTCTTTATACAATGAGGATATAGCTTCATTTGGAGATGATGAGGGAGCTTATAACCAAAATGATGCGACTGGATTTATTAATTTATTTGGACTTCCAATCCATGTTAAAGCATTATTAGATAGTAAATTAAAAAAATAAGAAAAATAGGTGATTATTATGGCAATGTGGGCAGGTAGATTTAAAAAAGAATTAAATAAAGAGGTAAATGATTTTAATTCATCAATTTCATTTGATGGTGTAATGTTTGAAAGTGATATTGTTGGATCAATTGCTCATGCCACAATGCTAGGTAAACAAGGAATTATTTCCTTAGAGGATTCAAAATTAATATGTAAAACTTTAGCTGAAATATTAGAGGATATTAAAACAGGGAAGCTTGAGTTTGATTATACAGCTGAAGACATTCATATGTTTATTGAGGCTGAATTAACAAATAGAATCGGTGAGGTTGGTAAGAGATTACATACCTCTAGAAGTAGAAATGATCAGGTTGCCCTAGATGTTAGAATGCATTTAAGAAAAGAAACAGATGAAACAATGGGGTTAATTATTAAACTAATTAATACTATTGTCAAAATAGCTAAAAAGCATAAGGAAACAATTATGCCAGGATATACTCATTTACAAAGAGCTCAGCCTATTACATTTGCTAATCATTTATTAGCATATGCATTTATGCTAAAAAGAGATTATGAAAGATTTATGGATGCCTTTGATAGAATGAATTATTCACCACTTGGTTCCTGCGCTCTTGCAGGTACAACCTATCCAATTGATAGAGAAATGACAGCAAAGAAATTAGGCTTTAATGGACCAACTGAAAATAGCTTAGATGGTGTATCAGATAGAGATTTTTGCTGTGAGCTTGCTTCAGCTGCATCTATTTGTATGATGCATTTATCTAGATTCTCAGAAGAAATTATCTTATGGTGTAGCTGGGAATTTAAGTTTATTGAGCTTGATGATGCTTATTCAACAGGTTCATCAATTATGCCTCAAAAAAAGAATCCAGATATTTGTGAGCTTGTAAGAGGTAAAACCGGTAGAGTATATGGTGATTTAATGACATTACTTACAATGCTTAAGGGGCTACCTTTAGCATATAATAAGGATATGCAGGAGGATAAGGAGGCAATATTTGATGCCTTCAATACCCTAAAGCAATGTTTATCTATCTTTACACCAATGCTAGAAACTATGAGAGTAAATAAAGATAATATGAGAAATGCTGCAGCGAAGGGATTTATTAACGCAACAGATTTAGCAGATTATTTAGTAAAATATGGAATGGCATTTAGAGATGCTTATAAGATTTCCGGAAGCATTGTTGCCTATTGTATTGAAAATGATAAGGTTTTAGAAACGTTATCATTAGAGGAATATAAGAAATATAGTGATTTATTTAAAGAGGATGTATATGACGCTATTAATTTAGAAAAATGTACATTTAAGAGAAACTCACTTGGAGCATCTGCAGTTATGTCTGTAGATAAACAAATTGAGTCTTTAGAAAATTTTGAATCATTAATTGATGAGGAGTAAGACTTATGAAATATAAGGTTTTTATTGATGGTAAGGAAGGAACAACAGGCTTGAGAATTTATGAAAGATTTCAAAATCGTGATGATGTTGAAATTATAAATATTAGTGATGAATTACGCAAGGATCCTCTTGAGCGTAAGAAGTGCATAAATTCATCAGATATAACATTCTTATGCTTACCAGATGCTGCAGCGATTGAAGCTGTAAGCCTATGTGATAATCCTAATACCAAAATAATTGATGCTTCAACTGCTCATAGAACTAATAGTGATTGGGCTTATGGATTCCCAGAGCTTGGAGATGATTTTTTAAATAAAATTAAATCATCTAAAAGAGTAGCTGTTCCTGGATGCTATGCATCAGGATTCATGAGTATTGTATATCCTCTTGTAAAATTAGGAATATGTGCAAATGATTATCCATTTAGTGCCAATGCCATTAGTGGATATAGCGGAGCTGGTAAAAAGGCTATTGCGCAATATGAGGATTTAAATAGAGATAGTAAATATGATGCACCTAGATTATATGCTATGGGGCAAATGCATAAGCATTTAAAGGAAATGCAGGCTATTGGAGGACTTAAGGAAAAGCCTTTATTTAATCCATATGTTTGTGATTTTTTACAAGGAATGCTTGTAACCATTCCTTTATATGTTGATAGAATGAATAAAAAAATGTCACCACTTGAGGTACATAATGCCTTAGAGGAATTTTATAAGGATAAACAATTTGTACGTGTAATGCCTTACTATGAGACAGGTACAGAGGATGGATTTATATCAGCTAATCATTTAAGTGGTAAGGATTATTTAGAAATATATGTAGCTGGAAATGAAGAAAGAATTAATATTACAGCATGCTTAGATAATCTTGGAAAAGGTGCATCAGGAGCAGCAATTGAATGTATGAATATAATGCTTGGTCTAGAAGAAACAACTGGACTAGTATTAGATTAGGAGGAATCAATATGATGAAGTTTGTAGATGGAGGAGTATGTGCTCCTAAGGGATTTAAAGCTAATGGTATTTTTTGTGGACTTAAAAAAAATCCAACTAAAAAGGATTTAGCATTAATAGTTAGTGACACACTTTGTACAACTGCTTCAGTATATACTAAAAATTTAGTAAAGGGAGCACCTATCTATGTTACACAAAAGCATAGTGAAAATGGCGTAGCTCAGGCTATTATTTGTAATAGTGGTAATGCTAATACATGTAATGATAATGGAATAGAAATAGCTTTAGAAATGTGTAAGCTAGTAAGTGAAAAAACAAATATTGCAATTGATAATGTGCTTGTTTCTTCAACAGGGGTTATTGGTCAAAAATTGTCAATTGATCCTATTAAAAATGGTATTGATGAGCTTGTTAATGGTCTTGCTAGTGATGAAGAGCATTCTAACCTAGCTTGGGAAGGAATAAGAACTACTGATACCTTTAGAAAACAAATCTCAATTGAGTTTCTTATTGGTGGAAAAACTTGCCGTATGGGTGGAATCTGCAAGGGTTCAGGAATGATTCATCCTAATATGGCAACTATGCTTGGATTTATCACGACCGATGTAGCTATATCATCAGAAATGATAAAGAAGGCATTAAAGGAAGATATTGAGGATACCTTCAATATGGTTTCAGTTGATGGTGATACATCAACAAATGATACTGTAACAATCCTTGCTAATGGACTTGCAGGAAATGAAGAAATTACATCCGAAGGTGAAGATTTTAATTCATTTAAAAAAGCTTTAAATTTAGTTAATACATATTTATCAAAGGCTATTGCGAAGGATGGAGAAGGAGCAACTAAGCTTTTAATATGTGAGGTGCTTGGAGCTAAGACTAAAAATGATGCTAAAATAGTTGCTAAGTCAGTTATTTGCTCAAGTCTACTTAAGGCTGCAATGTTTGGTGCAGATGCAAACTGGGGAAGAGTATTATGTGCTATTGGATATAGCGGTGCTGATGTTGATATCAACAAGGTTGACGTTGAATTCGAAAGTGAACAAGGAATTATACCAGTTTGTAAAAATGGTGCAGGAATTGATTTTAGCGAGGAAATTGCAAAGAAGATTTTACTTGAGGATGAAATTATTATTAGAGTAAGATTAAATGATAAAGACGGAAGTGCACAAGCTTTTGGATGTGATTTAACATATGATTATGTTAAGATTAATGGAGATTATAGAAGCTAAATAGCAAAGGAGATTTTACTATGGAGATAACTAATGAACAAAGAGCCGAGGTATTAGTACATGCCTTACCATATATTCAAAAATATTATGGAAAAGTTATTGTTATTAAATATGGTGGAAATGCAATGATTGATGACAATCTTAAAGATAATGTCATGCAGGATTTGGTTTTATTACAATTAATTGGAATGAAGGTAGTGCTTGTTCATGGTGGAGGACCTGAAATCAATGCTGCATTTAAGGCATATGGTAAGGAAACTATTAAGGTTGATGGTCTACGCTATACTGATGAAGAGGGTGCTTCAATTGTTCAAATGGTACTTGCTGGAAAAGTTAATAAGGATTTAGTTAAGCTCCTAGGTGTTCGTGGTGGAAAGGCTATTGGTCTTTCAGGAATGGATGGTAAAATGATTCAATGCTCATTTAAGGATAAGGATAAATATGGATTTGTTGGTCAAATTGATCAAGTAAATCCAGAGGTTATCTATGACGCTTTAGATAATGGCTATATTCCAGTTATTTCAACTGTTGGTATTGATTTACATGGAAATAGCTACAATATTAATGCTGATACTGCCGCAGCTCAAATTGCAGGAGCTCTTAAGGCAGAGGCATTTATTGCAATGACTGATATAAAGGGATTATTAAGAGATAAAAATGATGAATCCTCTTTAATTCATAGAATTAATGTAAGTGAGCTTACATCCCTTGCCAAGCAAGGAATTATTGACGGCGGAATGATTCCTAAGGTTGAATGCTGTGTTGAAGCAATTAGACGTGGAGTTCATAAGGTATTTATTATTGATGGACGTGTTCCACATTCAATTTTAATTGAGCTTATGACTGATGAAGGAATCGGAACAATGTTTAAGTAGGAGATGAATTTTAATGAATTTTAATGATATTAAAAAAGAGGATAAGGAATATATTGCAAATACATATAACCGTTTTGATGTAGCAATAAAAGAAGGAAATGGCGCAACTTTATATGATTTTGAAGGAAAGAAGTATATAGACTTTTCTTCTGGAATTGGCGTTAATGCCTTAGGTATAAATGACAAGGAATGGGTAGATGCAGTTTGTAATCAAGCTCATCAAATTCAACATATTTCTAATTTATATTATACCTTGCCTCAAGCCGAGCTTGCTAAGCTACTAATTCAAAAGTCAAATATGAAGAAGGTATTCTTCTGTAATAGTGGTGCCGAAGCAAATGAGGGTGCAATCAAAACTGCAAGAAAGTATTCATATGATAAATATGGTGAAGGACGTAAGGATATTATAACCCTAGAGGGAAGCTTCCATGGACGTACTATCGCAACCCTTACAGCTACAGGACAGGATAAATTCCATCAATATTTTGGACCATTTGTTGAGGGCTTTAAATATGCTAAGATAAATGACTTAGAAAATCTTAAGAGTATGATTGATGAGCATACATGTGCCATTATGATTGAAACTATTCAAGGTGAAGGTGGAGTTAATAATCTTGATGCTGAATTTATTAAGGGAATTGACAAGCTTTGTAAGGATAATGATTTAATATTTATTGTAGATGAGGTTCAAACAGGAAATGGTAGAACAGGATATTTCTATTCATTTGAGGAATATGGAGTAACTCCTGATGTAGTATCAACTGCAAAAGGATTAGCAGGTGGATTACCATTTGGTGCTGTATTATTTGGTGAAAAAACCAAGGATACCTTAGGCTATGGTGAGCATGGTACAACATTTGGAGGAAATCCAATATGTGCTGCTGCAGCACTATCAGTTGTTAAAAGAATTGATGATAATCTATTAAATCAAGTTAAAAAATCTCGTAAGATTATTGAGGAAGTATTAGGAAAATCTAGTGCTATTAATAAAATTACAGGTAAAGGTTTAATGGTTGGAGTAGATTTTACATCTAAAAGAGGCTTAACAGCATCTGATGTTGCAAAGGAATGTATAACAAAGGGATTAATCGTTTTAACAGCTAAGAATAGAGTAAGATTATTACCATCATTAAATATTACTGAGGCTGAGCTAAGAGAAGGATTAGAAATTTTGAAGGGAGTAATTGAAGCATAATGAAAAAAATAAAGCATTTTTTAAACTTACAAGATTTTACAAAAGAACAAATTCTAGATTTGCTTAATCTAGCTGATCAATTAAAGTATGAACGTAAAAATGGAATATCACATAACCATCTTCTTGCAGGAAAGAAGCTTGGATTAATATTTCAAAAGTCTTCAACACGTACAAGAGTATCATTTGAGGTAGGAATGTATGAGCTTGGAGGATATCCATTATTTTTATCATCACGTGATCTTCAAATTGGACGTGGAGAACCAGTTCAGGATACCGCAAGAGTATTATCTAGATATCTTGATGGAATAATGATTCGTACCTATGCTCAACAAGAGGTTGATGATTTTGCTAAATATGGTTCAGTGCCAGTTATCAATGCCTTAACTGATTATTCTCATCCTTGTCAGGTTCTTGCTGATTTAATGACTATTAGAGAATTTAAGGGGTCTTTTGAGGGCTTAAAGGCTTGTTATATTGGAGATGGAAATAATATGACAAACTCTATTATAGTTGGATGCTTAAGAGTTGGAATGAAGGTTTCTGTCGCATGTCCTAAGGGATATGAGCCAGCACAAAAGGTTATTGATTTTGCTAATAAGGAATATCCAGGAATGTTTGAACTTGTAGTTGATCCTATGGTTGCAGCTTTAGATGCTGATGTATTATTTACTGATGTTTGGGCATCAATGGGACAAGAAGCCGAAGCAAATGAGAGAAAAAAGGTATTTGAAGGAATTTATCAAATAAATGACAAGATTATGAGTGTCGCTCATAAGGATTGTATGGTTCAGCACTGTCTCCCTGCTCATCGTGGTGAGGAAATTACAAACGAAGTATTTGAGGCTCATGCTAATGAAATTTTTGAAGAGGCAGAAAATAGACTTCATGCTCAAAAAGCTGTAATGGTTACTTTAATGAAAGATTAATAAAAATTTACTACCATTGATAATCTATTCTATGGTAGTTTTTCTTTGTCTTAAAAGTATAAAAACGTTTACATTTTTGAGCTGATTATGTATAATTATGGTGGTAGAATAAAGAAAATGAGGAGAATAATATGAAAAAATTGAAGAAGATATTTAGTATTATAACTATACTAATGATTGCTTTAACTATTGCTTCTTGTAAAAGTAATGATGATGGTGATAATACAGGGAAAACTCCATCAAATGTTACGGTAACTTTTGTTGATGGCAATAGAGAATTAGCTACAAAAAAGATTGCTTATGGCAATACTGTTTCTGATGAAAATGTAAATACTTTAAAGGATGGATATGATTTTGATGATTGGTATAGTGCAGAGGATTTTACTTTAAAATTTGATTTTAATACCAAAATAAAATCTAACATAACAATATATGCCCATTATTTTGAAATATATTCTGTTTCCTTTAATTCAAATGGCGGATCTGAATGTGATCAAATAACTTATTCAGGGAAAAATAAGATTACATTACCTATGCCCCTTAAAGATGGTGTGATTTTTGATCATTGGGTAGATGATGCTGGAAACAAGTATAATACATTAGATGGTGATGAAGGAGACTTATCATTAACTGCTGTATATAGAAATGCATTATTAACAAATGCCACTTATGAATTAAATGGTTCAGATTATGTTGGTAGTAGTGTTAAAAGTGATATTTATAAAATTAATTCCTTAGAAATTACTCCAAGAATTGTAAAATGGACAAATCCTTCAAATTCTTCAGAAACCAAAGAATTTACTTATGGATTTAAATTAGCTTCATCTACGGCATCATTAGAGTATACTTCACCTACTAATGGAACCATTAATCTATATGTTCAATGTGGTTCTTCAACTGCTGAAACAGTAGCTATTACTATTTCAGATAGTGAAAATAATCAAGAAACTATTACATTCGCTGGAAATAGTGCATATGGTGATTATTCTGGAGGTTCTCCAGTAGTTAGAATACAAAAGGAAGTAAAAGCAAATGTAACATATACAATCGTAAGAGCAGTTAGTAAAACTGTGTATGTTATGGGTGCTGAAATTTCTACACAAATATATGAAGAACAAGTTACAGGAATAAAAATAACTAAACCAGGTGTTACAACTTTCGTTGAAGGTGGAGAATATATTCCTAAAGATGTTAAAGCTCAAGTGATTTATGGAAATGGAAAATATTCAACTGATTTAGCTTTAGATTATGTTAAATTTGATACATCTAACGTAAACTTTAAAGCTCCTGGGGTGTATGATGTAATATTAAACTATGGTCAATTTAGTGATACAATTAGTATAACTATTTATGAAATAAAAGATATTCATTTAGGATTTAATGCAACATATGAAACTACTAATAGCTATAATTCTATTTACGTTAATGGAAAGGTTCAAACTATTTATTCTTTAAATGAAGAATTAAATACGGATTATTTAACAGTTACGGCAGAAGCACAATACGGCAATAAAACTGGGGAATTTATTGTATCAAAAGGAATTACTTATTCACATTCTGATTTTTCTAAAGTTGGTGAATATGAAGTAGAGGTAGCTTTGAATGTAAATGAAAAAGAGTTTACTGCGTCATATACTGTTTATGTAGTAAATGGCAATGCTTATACAAATGAATCAGGTGATTATGTTGTTACTGTGGATCCAAAATATGATGGAAGAATAGGAAGTATGTTAGGTGAGGACGGAAATACGTTTACTACTATTTCTCAAGCATTAACCTTCTTAGAAAAAAATACTACTCCAGAGTCAAATAAAATCTTAAATATCTGTGCTGGATATTATAATGAAAAGATTGAAATAAATGTTGCGAATTTAACAATAAGAGGTGCTGGAACCGTTAAGGCTACATATAAAACTCATGAGGACTATGATGCAACAGAATATAAAAATGCTACAATTATTGAGTGGAATTCAATTTATGGAATTCCAGATGAATCTGGATTCTATCAAGTAACTGATTCAGTTGCAACCGTAGCCGTTAGGGAGGCCGCTATTAATTGCACAATAGAGAATTTAACGATTTCTAATTATTGGAATTGTGAGAAGGTATTTATTGATAATATAGATTATCTAACAGAAATGGGATTAGCTACAAGTGACAAGGTAAATGACCATAGAGCTTTAGCATTAATATGTCAAGCTGATCAATTTACTTTAAATGGATGTTCTTTACTTGGATATCAGGATACTGTAGAATTTATGACTGGTCGCCAATTTGTATATAATACATATATTACTGGTAATACAGATTTTATCTTTGGTACAAATGCTACTACATATTTCTATGATTGTGATATTCATGTAACCTATAAGCAAAGTGGTTCTGGATATGTTACAGCATATAAGGGATGTAATGGTGATGGAGAAACTGCAATTGATTATGGATTCATTTTTGATAACTGTAAATTTACTGCTGATACAGGAGTAGCACCTGGTACTTTCTCTTTAGGACGCCCTTGGGGAGCATATAGTGCTGTTACAGTTATGAACTCTGAAATTGGAGGACATATTTCCAAAACTGAGGCTACTAGATATGTAGCAATGAGTGGTGTTTTACCTATTGATGAGACAGTAAGATATCAAGAATATAATAATAGTGGTGAAGGAGCCATTACTAATTCGCAAAATGGAGTTACAATCCTTGATTCACAAACGGCAGCCAAGTACAACGATATTTCAATTATTTTTGGTACGGTAAATGGTAAAATAACTTATAAAGCTTCATGGATTCCAAAACTATATACAAAAATTATACAATAATCAAAAATAGACTATAAGGAGAGCCTTATAGTCTATTATTTTTAAATAAAAATTGGTATAATAATATTAGTTTTATACCGACTAAAAAGGAATGATTAAATTGAAGAAATATTTTACATTATATAATAATATAACTATTCCCTCTATTGGATTTGGTACTTGGCAAACCAAGGATGGCAGTGAAGCCTATGATTCAGTTTTATGGGCTATTGAGGCAGGGTATAGACATATTGACACAGCTTTAATATATGGAAATGAAGTAAGTATTGGTAAGGCAATAAAGGATTCTAATGTAAAAAGAAGTGAATTATTTATTACTACTAAATGTCCTGCGGATATAAAAAGCTATGATGGGTGTATGAAGGCATTTAATACCTCCCTTAATAATCTAGGTCTTGATTATATTGATCTATATTTAATTCATGCTCCCTGGCCTTGGAGCGATGTTGGTGGTAATTATACAGAAGGAAATATTGAGGTATGGAAGGCAATGATAGAACTTTATAATAAAGGATTTATTAGGGCTATAGGTGTATCAAATTTCCATCCAACTGATATAGAGGCTTTAACCGCAGCAACTAATTTTAAGCCTATGGTTAATCAAATTAGATATTTTATTGGAAATAGACAGGATAGAGTTACAAATTATTGCATGGAAAATGATATTTTAGTTGAAGCCTATTCTCCACTTGCGACAGGAAAAATTTTAGATAATCCTACCTTAAAGGAAATCGCTTCAAAATACAATGTCTCTATACCTAAGCTTTGTATTAACTACTGTCTTCATAAGAATACCCTACCTTTACCAAAAAGTATTCATAAGGAAAGAATAATAGATAATTTAGATGTTGATTTTGTTATAAGTGATAGTGATATTGCTATACTTGATACTATCCACGATGAATCCTTAGATAGGCCATTAAGAAGCTAGAGAGGAAGTAATTATATGATTTATACTGAAGAAAACGTGCTTCGTACAGAGGATTTTGATTACCATGATGTAATAAAGCCCTCCGCAATTTTAAATTTGTTTCAGGATATCGCAGGTACACATGCTAATATGATAGGAGTAGGCTATAAAGAAACCTTAGATTTAGGTATGTTTTGGGTCCTTGTTCGTACATATTTTGAAATATGTGCACCATTTAAGCCCCTATCACATGTTAAGGTATCAACTTGGCCTCACGAAAAGGGAAGAATAGATTGTAATAGAGAATATATTATTGAAGATATGGATGGTAATTTACTTGCTAGAGGTATATCTAAATGGGTTGTAATTGACTGTAATACAAGAAGAATATCTAGAACTGATAAGCTAAGCTTCAATTGTCCTACGTATAATGAACCTTATTATTCTGATGTTAAAAAGTTTAGTAATCCAGATGATAAATTATTTAAACATGTTTATACATATAAAATAATGAAAAGAGATTTAGATCATAATCTTCATACGAATAACTCTATATATGCTGATATAGTATATGAAATACTAGATAATATTAAAATAAAAGAATTTCAAATAGAATATATTAAGGAAACTAAAAAAGATGATATATTAGAAATATATAAGTATAATGAAGATGATACTATATACTTTATAGGATATTCTAAGGACGAAAAAATATTTATATCTAAAATAATTATAGAAAAAGGTGATTTAAGTGATTAATGAATTATTTGATTTTATTAATAATAGCCCTTCCTCTTATAACTGTGCTGAAAATATTAAGGAGCTATTACAAAAAAATGGATTTATAGAGCTATTTGAAACCGAGGAGTATAAGCTAGAGAATAATAAGAAATACTTTGTAGTAAGAAACAATTCTAGCGTTATAGCCTTTAAGGTTCCTAGTAATATATATAATACACCTATTAAAATGATTGCATCACATACTGATTCGCCATCCTTAAAAATTAAACCTAATTTTACTATAGAGGCTTATAATTATAATACTTTAAATACAGAGGTTTACGGTGGACCTATTTATTCATCATGGTTTGATAGACCTTTAAGTATTGCCGGAAGAATCCTAGTAAAAAATAGTGATTATATTGAAGAAAAGATAGTTAATATTAATAAAGATTTACTTGTGATACCAAATCTTTGTATTCATTTTAATAGAGAAATCAATAGTGGCTATAATTATAATCCTACTATTGATTTAAAGCCATTATTATCTAATAATAAATCATTATATGATGTAATAGAGGAATATTATGGAATAAAAAAAGAGGATATATTATCCTTTGATTTAAATTTATATAATAGGCAAAAGCCAGTAGTAGTTGGAGCTTCTAAAGAATTTTTTATGGCGCCTAGAATCGATAACCTTGCAAGTGTTTATACTAGCTTAAAGGCCTTTATAGAGTCAAATGACGATATGTTTAATGTCTTTATAGCCTTTGATAATGAGGAGGTTGGAAGTAACACTAAACAAGGAGCATGTGGAGATTTTTTATTAAGTACCTTAACACGTATATATGATAGCTTTAATTATACAAAGAGTGCATTATACCAATCATTAAGCAAGAGTATGCTAATATCTGCAGATAATGCCCATGCTCTACATCCAAATTATCCATCTAAATATGATGTATCTAATGCCCCTATATTAAATAAAGGATTAGTTATTAAATATAATGCTAACCAAAGCTATGTAACTGATGCTGTATCAAGTGCTATATTTAAAGATATTTGTGATAAGGAAAATATTAAATATCAAGAATTTACTAATAGAAGTGATGTTAGAGGTGGAAGCACACTTGGTAATATTTTACAAACGAGTGTAAGTATTAATATGATTGATATTGGCCTTCCACAGCTGGCGATGCATTCAAGCTATGAAACAGCTGGAGTTAATGATTTAGAAGACTATTATAATGCTATGAAAGAGTTTTATAATAGTAATTTAAATAAAGTAAAGAATCACAAATATTTTAACTAAATATTTCATAATTGGTATTATATTAGAATATTATGTTATTATTCGACAAATATCTACATTGATAAGTGATAGACTATAGCTGAGGTGATTATTATGATAAATGAAAAATTGATGAAACGTTATATGAACGGGAATATGGTTCTTTTTAAAAGGATAGCTAAATCTTTTGTTGAATCCTATGAAAATTTTAGTAAAATAGCTTTTAGTCTACCAACGAAGGAATTATATAAGGAAATACATTCTCAAAAGGGAGTAAGTTTAAATTTAGGACTTGAGGATGTATACATAAAATCAACTCAATTATGTGATGATTATAAAAAGGGTATTATTAAAGACGATGAAATAAGTGAGTATTTATCATTAATAGATATTGCGATAGAAGATTTGAAGGAAGCTTTAGAATAAGCTTCCTTCTTAGTTTTCTAAGTACTTAAAATTACTTTC
This sequence comes from Anaeroplasmataceae bacterium, assembly GCA_051874255.1. GTDB lineage: Bacteria > Bacillota_I > Bacilli_A > Acholeplasmatales > Anaeroplasmataceae > UBA3206. The sequence continues at coordinate 8,896 of JBJEFR010000075.1, read as the reverse complement.
TTTTATTAATGACATATCTGGATCAATAAAAATAGTCTTTTCATTTGAGTATGTTACAAAGCAATTTCTTTTACCAGGGATTTTCTTAATATATTTTATCTTAGTATAATTAACCGCAACTGAAGAAGAATCCTTTAGTGGAGAATAAAGTGCTGCAAGGTTGGCAGCGGTTCTAATCTCTTGTTCAGTTAAGTCTTCAGATTTTCTTAAAAGAACATGGCTTCCAGGCCCTTCTTTAACATGAAACCAATATTCACTAGGCTTAGATAACTTATGAGTTATTATTTCATTTTGAATATTATTCTTTCCAATTAAAATAATAGTATCATTACAATTATAGCTTAGTATTTTAGTCTTAGACTTTTTAACCTTTTTATTTTTATTATCCTCAATATATTTTAAGGATTGAAGCTCCTGTTGGATTTCTAAAATATCATTTACTCCTGCATTTTCTATTTGGGAGCTTATTACCGCAAAATATTCTATTTCATCTATTGTTTTTTGCTTTTGAAGCAAAATATGTTCAATTGCGTTTTTACTTTTTTGATATTTTTTGAAATATATTTTAGAATTATCGATAATATTATATCTGATATCAAGAGGAATAGTAATTTCTTCATTATTATAGTAATTTAAAACACTAATTTCTCTATATTTTCCCTTATTATAGCTATTAGCTATTAATAGCTCACCATATAGCCTATATAAATCACCCTTTAAGGCTTCCTCATAATCTTCATTAAGCTTTATAAGCTTAGATTTTAGCTTATCTAGCTGTCTATGAACAAATAGACTTAAATCGTTAGTTTTTTGTCTAATTCTTTCCTTAAGCGCAAGCCCATAATAATGATCATCTAGCATACTAGATAGACTTTTATAATCTTTAACTATTTCTTTATCTAAGGAATTAAAATAAAAATCATTTTTATTTTTATTTTTTATTATAACTGGTTTTATATTAGAATTTATTATATTATATAATGACTCACTATAATCATTAGTATTAATAATATATTCACTTAATAATGGAGAAATTCCCATAAATGTATTAGTTATTTCACGAGAAGTAATAATGTTTTTATCATTAAATATCTTTGTTAATTCTTCCTTACTTAAATTATAGGGATTAATTTTAGAGGATTCTAAATATTCAAACTTGGCATTAGGAAATATAGTCCTTTCATTTTCTAAGGCATTTTGTTTTTTTAATGCATCAATAATAATATCATTTTTAGTTATTATGATATTAGAATATCTACCCATAAGCTCAATAATAATTTTTTTATATTCTAAATCACCTATTTCATTATTACCAAATGCTTCAATAACAAACACTCTATCCATTTCGTAGGTATATATATTACTTATAATATTTCCCTCAAAATACTTTCTTAAAAGCATGGTAAAGCCCTTTGGCTGATATGGATAATCATATTTTTTATCAGTTATATGAATACGAGAGTATTCACTAGAGGTTGAAATTAATAGATTATAGTTTTGATGGTTAGTTCTTATTTGAATAATAAAATCCTTATCAGAAACCTCAAGAATTTTATTAATACGACCATTTATTAAAAATGATAATTCATTAGATAGCTTCTTTAAAAATAATCCATCAATTGGCATAATAATTAATTCCTTTCATAAATTCTGTTACTACATAAATTATAACATATTATTCTTTAATAATATTTAAATATTTGTTAAAATGGTTTTGTGGTGATTTTATGTCTATTACCTTGGATTTATTAAATAATATTGATAATAAATATGTTAGTGAGTTTTCTAAAGTAATTAAGGTTTTAAATTATGAAATATATCATGATAATAATTTAGAAAATAAATATTTTCATAATTATATTTATTTACCATCTTATACCTTAGACGATATAAAATGGTATTATAATTATTCTAAAAAAAATAAATATCCTGCATGTGTATATTTTATTAAGGAAGGCTTTAATATAATTGATTTTTCTTTTTTTAAGGATGTAGAAGTAGTAAAGCTATTATATATGTATGCAAGTATTAATATTAAGAATAATTTAAAATATAAAAAAGATGTTTTATTAAAGCAAGTAGATAAAAGCATTGAAGATGATTTTATAGGGGTATTATATATGGATAATAGAATATTTGGAGATGATTATTCTATGAAAAATGCCCTAAGATATAAAAATGTAATTATAGATAATAACTCTAAAATTAAGTATTATTTTATGTATGATAATAGCGTTGTGATAGGATATATTAGTGTACTAGCTGATAATGATATTATTAAAATAGAGGATTTTTCTATTTTAAAGCCTTATAGAAAACAAGGCTATGGCGAAACATTATTTAAATATATTTTAGAATTATATAAGAATTATAAATATGTATATTTAGTCGCAGATTATGATGATACACCTAAGAATATGTATAAAAAGTGGGGATTTAAGGAATTAAGTAATTCGTATCTTGTAAGAGTAATTGAGGAGTAATAATTTAATACAAAATAGTATTTTATTAAAATTATTTTATGTTATAATAAAGTTATAAAAGACGATTGGAGATTAAAATATGATATTAGATGACTATTTAATGAATGATGAGGTTACTGAGGATGATATTTTAGATTTAGTAGATTCTAAAATACCTAACATTTATTTTGTAGCTCCTGTTTTGGAGCTTAAAAATGATGAATTCCAGGATAGAAAATATTATGATTTATTTTCTAAGGTTTTGATTTTACGAGGAGAAGATAGAATAAAGGATGTATATGGACTATTATTCTTTTGGTTAAAGGATTTTAATTTACCTGGAAGCTTACAAATAAGAGAATTTTTAATTAGATCTGAACGTTCTAAATTTATGGCAGGAATATACCAATCAATTATTCTAGCTCATGATGATGATGACGAGGAATGGTTAAGTAATTTACTATCAACACTTTCAGAGCGTGATAGTGGACCAATTGGAGATTTGTGCGAGTATATGATTGATATGGATGATTATATTAATGATTATCAACATTTACTTGAACTAATTGAAAAGGATCAAGATATAAAGGAATATGAGGAATAATTAAATTATTCCTTTTTTTCTACAACAAATATAGTGTTTTATTGTATAAAAATTCGTTTTTGGTAATATTTAATTGAAATTAGTTATACCATTTGGTATACTAAAATGGAATATTAAGGATGTGTGTTTTTTATGAAACTAGGTTTATTTGGTTATGGGGTAATAGGTAGAGGTGTATTTACCTTAGTTGATAAGCTAAAGGATAAATATAATCTAGAAATGAAAAAAGTATTCGATATGCCTTCTAAACGTGAATTACTAGGGGATAAGCTAGTATGCGATATAAATGAAATTGTAAATGATGATGAAATCGAAACGGTATTTGAGGTTTTAGGAGGACATGATTTACCATATAGCGTTATTACTAAATGCTTATCAAAAGGGAAAAATGTTATTACAGCTAATAAAGAGGTTGTAAGTATGCACTTACTTGAATTTATTGAGCTTGCGCATGCGAATAATTGTTCATTTTTATTTGAGGCATCAGTAGGTGGAGGAATACCTATTATAAGACCTCTTATTGATAATGTTAAGGTAAATGATGTTAATGATATTTTTGGTATTGTAAATGGTACTACAAACTATATATTAACTAAAATGGCTGATGAAAATCTTTCCTTTGATGAGGCTTTAGCCTTAGCTAAGAAAAATGGATTTGCAGAGGCAAACCCTACAGCTGATTTAGAGGGATTAGATATCGTTAGAAAAATTAATATTTTATCTTCTATTGCATATAAAGGAATAATTAATAATGAAGATATTTATCATTATGGTATAACAGGGGTTAATAAGGAAATACTAGATAATATTAAAAATGAAGGCTATGTATTAAAGTTTGTTGGATCATCTTATAATGATAATAATAATGTTACTGTAAGAGTAGAACCAACTATGGTACCTAATGGTCATCCATTATCATCTGTTAAGAATGAATTTAATGCCATTATTTTTACAGGAAGTACAAATGACACTCTAGAGTTCTATGGAAAGGGTGCTGGAAGTATTCCTACCGCAACAGCTATTATTTCTGATTTAATTGCAATTATTGAAAAAAGAGGATATATACAATTTAAAAATGAAAATAATCTTATTGTAAATAAAAAGCCATTTAATAATAAGTATTATGTTGTTTCAGAGGATAATAGTGGAGAATTTAAAGAGGGATTAACTGACGCAGAGCTAAAGAATTACAAGTTCTATGCAAGGGTTATATAAAATAGATTCATAAATGATATAATATAAGAGGGTGTTAAAAACATGCATGACGTAAATCAAATATCAGCACAAACAGCTTTAGAATGGTTAATAGAAGGAAATAGAGATTATATGAACTCTAAAAATAATCATAAAGGAGATATTTCCTTAGAAAAAAGAATTCATACTCATAAGCATGGTCAAAGTCCATTTGCTATAGTAGTAACCTGCAGTGATTCAAGAGTTATTCCAGAAAGTATTTTTATGAAGGGAATAGGAGATATATTTGTTATTAGGTTAGCAGGAAATGTTATTGGTGACTTTGCCTTAGGTAGTATTGAATATGCTGCGGCCCATTTAGGCTGTAAGCTTATTATGGTTATGGGTCATACCTCATGTGGTGCAGTCCTTGCTTCGCTTGAAGGAACTCATGATGGCTTTGTTGGTATGATAACTGATGAAATTAAGCATGCAATAGGACATATTAGAAATCCACTTGCAGCAACTAAAATAAATGTCGGATATGCTGTAGGCAAGATAAGAAAAAGTAATATTATAAATAGTCTTTCTCATGAGGGACTTGTTGTAATAGGAAGTATTTATCATACATCTACAGGACGTGTAGAAGTATTAGACAAGAAGTTATAGATATGATTAAAACAGGAATTATATATAATATAGATATTGATAAAAGAATAATGTCTTTATTTGAAGCAACTCGTCTTAGGTTTTACTATATTTCAAATGGTATTATGAAAAGGTATGGTAAATATTTATATAAGGGTAATTTGGTTTCTTTTGTATATGATGAAAACTCTTTAAATAAAAAGAGTGGATATTTAGCATATCCTATATTATATTTTAAAGAAATATCTGTACCTGGTAGATATGGTAAGGATGTTTTTTATTCAAAAAAGGATATAAAAGATGAGCTTAAGGTATTTTTAAATGGATTAGATAATTTATTATTTATTGATATAGAAATGTCTATGCCAGATTATAAAAATTACAAAAATTTTACAAATGAGCTTATCCAAGCCGGTTTCTTTATCTGTGATAGAAATTATAATATTATTGAAAAATATAACTACTATGTATTACCTAAAATAAATAAGTTTTTAACACAAAGAACAATTGATTTTTTAAATATTGATTATGAGTTTTTGTTGGATAATGGAGTAGAATATATAGAATTTTACAATAAGTTTAATGAGGTTTTAGATAAATATAATCCAGCTGTTATAGTATTTGGTAAAAACGATAAATCATTTTTAGAAAAATCATATCAAACTAATAATCTTCCCTCATTAAGGGATAAGACTAGATTTGTTAACTTAAATCAATTAATCAAGAATTTTTATGATTTACCAAATGATCCAGGACTCGTTAAAACCTATGAAAGAATGTATAATATAGATCATATAGATCAAGCTCATAATGCCTTAGAGGATGCATATTATACATATTATGTATATAAAAAATTTAAAGAGGATGTAAATAAATAAAGGATAATCTCATATATATAAATAGGTGAGATTATGACACTTGGTATTATTGATTCAGGCTATGGTGGCCTTGAATTTTTAAAAGGAATTAAAGATAAAGAAAACTATATTCTTATTATGGACAAGGCTTTTTTTCCTTATGGTACTAAGTCTAGGGAGTTCTTAATAAAAAGAACTCTTTATTTTTGTAATTATTTAAAGAAAAAAGGATGTAATAAGATAATATTAGCTTGTAATACCTTATCCTTAATAGCCTTAGATTTTGTAAAATTAATATATAAGGATGTAAGTGGAGTAATAGAGCTCCTTGATAATAATTATCAAAACGCTCTTTTTTTAGGTAGTAGTAATAGTATTAAATATATCAATAAATTTATTAGTAATATTTCATTATATGATGGACAAAATTTAATAAATAAAATAGAAAATAATACTTTTACTATAGAAGATATTAAATTATTAAAAAAAATAGCTAAAAACTATGATACTTTAATATTAGGCTGTACTCACTTTATAAAAATAAAGAAATATTTAACTGATATTAATTATGTAAGTCAGGATGAGGAATATAAAAAAAGATATCAAAATGTAAGAAAAGAGTAAATGTGTGATAAACTAGAGCCAGACACTCATTTGTTTATTTATGAGTAAGGCTCTTTTTTTTCTCAAAAATTAATATATATTATTATTAATTTGAATATGTCAGCTATTATGTTATAATTAATAATAAGGTTAAGGGAGGGGAACATATTGAAATTAATTAATATAACAAAGAAATATGAAAGCCAAAACACTAGATGTGTTGCTCTCCAAAATATTTCTTTAGAATTTGATGATAAAGGTTTGGTTTTAATAACCGGTAGAAGTGGTAGTGGAAAAACAACACTTTTAAATCTATTATCAGGATTAGATGAGGTCACTGAGGGAAGGGTGATTAATGATTATCCTAATGACAATTATTATTCTATAGTTTTTCAGGATTTTCAATTAATTGATTATTTAACTATTGAGGAAAATTTAAAATTAGTATGTGAATTATATGGCGATTATTCTAGGTATGATCAATTAATATCAAAATATGATATAGAGAATATTTTAAAAAATTATCCAAATCAAATAAGTGGTGGTCAAAAACAAAGAGTTGCAATTATTAGAGCTATTTTAGTTAATAAGCCAGTTTTACTTTGTGATGAACCAACAGGAAATTTAGATGAAGAAAATGCCTTGATTGTTGCTAATATGCTTAAGGAAGAATCAAAGGATAGATTAGTAATTGTTGCAACACATGATTTAGAAATATTTGATTCATTATATGATAGAAGAATTCATTTATCGAATGGAAAAATAGATTACGATGAAGGAAAAAGCTGCAATGAAATAATTAAATATGAATATAATTCACCACAATTAAATTTTAAATTAGGATTATCCTTAATGAAGAAATTCTTAAATAAAAATAAACTTCGTTTCAGTTTTTTGATAGTATCGCTATTGTTATCATTTTTATTACTAATTTCGTCAATTAATCTTTTTTGTAATAGAGATTATGCAGTAATAAATAATATATATAAAGAGTCAGGTATATCCAGCATAAATTTTTCAAGATATGATGAAAAAACAGCTGATTATTATTCATTAAGTCATACAGATATTGATTTTTATATGAATAAATATAATTGTAATATGTACTATTATGATTTAGGTATCTCTATGAGTCTAAATAATACAATAATATCTAGAATATATGTTACTGATTATGTAGATATTAAATTATTGTATGGAAATCAGGGATTAAAGGAAAAGGATATTATAATCTCAGATTATAATGCAAGTAGAATTAATAGTGATATTAATAGTCTAATTGGAACTCAATTAGGAAACTTTAATATAAGCGGAATATTTGAAACTAATTATAAAGATTATGATTTAAATGAAAATGCTGAATATCATAGTGTTTGTTATGCGGTATATATGTCAAAGTCATCACTTAAGTATTTAAATTATGAATGGGTATATGCATCTATTGAAAATAATAATGAAAATTATAAGGATATAGTGGTAAATAATAATAAAGAATATAATGCTTTATATGGTGAATATAGTAATCTTAAATTAAATGAAATAGCACTATCGTCCTCTGTTGCTTCAATATATGCTGATAATTTAGATGAATTAATAGGTAAGGCGATTAATATTAAATTTAAGAATTATTTGCAAAGACAAGATAATAGTAATGTTGAATATATCGAACGTGAATTTATAGTTAAGTATATATATAATACATCTAATTTGATTTATTCAATTAATTTATCTACTGATAGTTATGATGTATTATCACCAGATATCTCAATGACATTAAACTATAAAATAGCTAATGGTATTTCTATTAATAATTATAATACGAAAATAATAAAAGAAATATTAGATTTAGGATTTAAGGATTCAAGCCATTTAACATATAAAATCGAAAGTGGCTATGATTGGGTATATAATTTATCACTTATATCTCTTTCGATAGGGATAATTACTTATATAATTTCTTTTATTTTAATAATTAATTTTGTTCATATGATATATGAGAAGGAAAAAAGAACACAAGGTGTGTTGGTATCATTTGGAATCAATAAAAATAAGGTATCATTTTTATATTATATAATGATTTTATTAGCTATTTTCGTTGCTTATTTAGTGGATGTATTTATGAATATAATGATAATATTCTTATTAAATATATTAGTAAAAAAATTAGTTAATATTAGCCTAAATATTATCTATTATAATTTAATTTCATTATTATTTTCAATAATTCCTATTATAATCCAAATGGTAATTACTTATTTTGTAATTAACAAAAAAATGAAAAATAAAAATGTAATAGATATAATATATGAAAGATAGTTATTGGAATAATAATAAAAATACCCTAAAGTCATTTGACCATAGGGTATTTTTATGGTTCAATAAAGTTTAAGATGTAGACCATAAATCAAACTATAAACTTTAGGATGTATAAAATAAAATTAAAGCTGTAAGACAATAAAAAAGGCAATGTATATTAAAACATTGTCTTTTTTGATGTAAATGTCAATTAAAAAATGTAGAATTGGGAGTGAAGACAAAAACTTAGACTT
>JBJEFR010000074.1:0-28574 GCA_051874255.1 Anaeroplasmataceae bacterium | reverse complement strand
GAGTGACGGAGTCAAAGTCCGTTGCCTTACCGCTTGGCTATAGTCCTATTTGGTACTGACTAGATTATTATACTTAGAATAAAATTAAAAATCAAGTATTTTTTAAAAAATAAATAGGGATATTTCTCTTTTATAAAAATATCCCTTTGTTTTTATATAGTATTTTTATAGTCCATAACCAATTTATCTAATTCAACAATAAAGCTATCTAGCTCATCCCAGCTTGTAAGCTTAGCTCCTGAAGCCTTAGGATGGCCTCCTCCATTATAATTAGATGCAAATGTATTAATAACTGGCCCCTTACTTCTTAATCTTACCTTAATTGTACCATCGCTATATTCAATTACAAGGAACCAAACATATACATCCTTTAGTGTTCCTATTAAATTTACCATATTAGCTGCCTGTTCATCAGTTACATTATGCTCTGTTATGACATCTCTAGTCATTTTAACATAAGCTACATTAGCCTTTGTTAATTGAAAATTAGATAATACATATCCCTTAAGCTTAAGAATTTCTAGTGTATCAGATACTAAATAATTATCAATTTCAGCTGGATTAACTCCTTTATCTAGTAGATAAGCTGCCATTTCATGAGTTCTTGAATTGACACTATCAAATCTAAATCTACCAGTATCAGTTACTATTCCTACATATAATGCCTTTGCTCCCTCTAAAGTCATTTTTAACTTATATTTACGCGCAAATACACAAATTATTTCACTACAGCTTGAACAGCTACTTTCTATATATTCATAATCAGCATATTTCTCAACAAATTGATGATGATCAATTTTTATTGTATAGTCAGCTAAGGTAAATCTTTTATCAGAAGCTCTTTCACTATTAGCTAAATCTACGACAATAGCTAAAGCACCCTTATAGGTATCATCGCTTATAACGTCTACCTCTCCTAGGAAGGATAAGTATTCACTATTTTCACCTACCACATAAACATTCTTATTTGGAAATTTTGTTTTAATAATATCCTTTAATCCCTTTTGACTTCCTAAACAATCGCCATCAGGATGCTCATGACCATGAATTATTATTGTATTATACTTTTTTATAGCCTTTAATATATTCTTCATATTTTTTACCTATTAGAATTCGCAATTTTTAGGAGTACGTGGATAAGGTATAACATCACGAATATTTTCTACTCCTGTTAGATACATAATTAATCTTTCAAATCCCATACCAAATCCAGAGTGAACACATCCTCCATATCTACGAGTATCTAAATACCAATCGATACCATCCTTATCAATACCCATCTTATCCATCTTTTCTAATAATACATCAAGGTTTTCCTCTCTTTGAGAACCACCCATTAATTCTCCTGAAATAGGAACAACTAAGTCAACAGCCGCAACGGTCTTTCCATCATCATTAACCTTCATATACCAAGCCTTAATATCCTTAGGCCAGTTTGTAATAAATACTGGTCCATTGAAGTATTCTGTTATATAGCGTTCATGCTCCTTAGCTATATCATCCTCATAGCTTGGTTCAAACTCCCATTTTACCTTAGCATTCTTTAATATATCAACAACATCGTGGTGAGTAATTCTTGTAAAATTACTTGATACTAAATCCGTTAATTTCTTCTTAAGGCCCTTTGATACAAATGAGTCACAGAAATCAATTTCCTCAGGACATTTATCTAGGACATATTGAACAACAAATTTAAGCATTTCTTCTTCAATATCCATTAATCCATTTAAATCACAGAATGCCATTTCTGGTTCAATCATCCAGAATTCATTTGCATGGGTTTGAGTATTTGAATTTTCAGTACGGAAGGTAGGTCCGAATGTATAAATATCTCCAAATGCCATCGCAAATGTTTCACCTTGAAGCTGTCCTGAACCGGTAATATATGATTGTTTTCCAAATAAATCCTTAGAGAAATCTACCTTTCCATCCTCATCTAATTCTAGGTTATTCATATCTAATGTTGTTACCTTAAACATTTGATCTGATCCTTCACAATCAGCACAAGTTATAAGAGGAGTATGAACATATAAATATCCTCTATCTTGAAAATATGTATGAATAGCCATCGCAGCTACGCTACGTACTCTAAATACAGCGCTATATAAATTAGTTCTTGGGCGTAGGTGAGCTACACTTCTTAAAAACTCTCTTGTATGTCTTTTTGGTTGAATAGGATAATTTTCAGGACAATCCCCTAGCATTACAATTTCAGTTGCTTGAATTTCAAATGGTTGTTTGTTTTCAGGTGTTAAAATAACTTTACCTAAAACACGCACTGATACTCCAACTCTAAACTTAGAAATATCCGCAAAATTATCTAACTTATTGTCATATACAACCTGAACGCTTTCAAAAAAAGATCCATCATTTACATTTAAAAATCCAAATTGTGCTTGGGCTCTATTAGTTCTAACCCATCCATTAATTTCTACAATACTATCCTTATATTCATTTGTTTGTCTAAATAGCTGTTTGATTTTAGTTCTCATATTATTTAATCTCCTTTTTAAAATAAAAAAATCGCCCTTAAATCTAAGGACGATTATAATCGCGGTGCCACCTTAGTTCTAGATATATTAATAATACCTAGCCCTTCATGATTCCTTTAACGCAGGATTACGAATGGTTCTACTTAATTCTTCCATCACTCAAGAATGTTAGATTTATAGCTAATCTACTAGCTTGCACCTACCGCTAGTTCTCTTTTAAGAATTATACTATAATCCTTTCTATCAACGATTTATACTGGAATTATATTATTTTTTTTTATATATGTCAATATTTATTCAACAGGAGGCATAACAACAGTTGTTGAATCCCCAACTACTGTTGGTAGCTTTCCATCCCATTTTTCTAAATATTCAGCATATTTTAGATATGATTGTACTAAAGCTATTTCCTCTTGTGTATGTCCGGTATAATCAATATTTCCATCTTCAAGAATAGTAAATCCTAACATTCTAGCAACCTCAACGCTCTTTAATCTAATACTTTCGGCTTGAGCGTTAGCTATAAGCTTTATACTTTCAGCATCAGCTTGGCTTGCAGCAAGTACTGCCTCAGCCTCTAGCTTTTTAACCTCTAATTCCTCTTCCGCCTTAATAATAGCTTTTTTCTTATCATATTCAGCTTGAAGTTGTTGTTGTTCAGCAATCATTTTTTGCTCAACAGCTGATTCAAAGGCGTCGTTAAAATCAATATTATTAACACTTACCATTGATAATGTTACATAGAACTTTTCCATTTCAGGCGCTATCGCATCCATTACGTTAGCACTTAGCTTATCTCTATTTTCAATTATACTCATAGCACTAGCTGAAGCTAAAACAACCTTTGTTTTTTCAATAAATACGTTTTGTAATCTACTATTTAAATTATCAAGCATACCATACTCTTTGTTTATTTCAATAATTTTATCAGCCATTATTCTATATTGTACTACTACATCAGCACTCATAGTTTGAGCATCCTGTGAATAAGCCATAACCTCTGTTTCAACCTCTTGAACCTTTAAATCATAATAGGTTACGCTATCCTTAATCCAAAATCTCCATTTTAAACCTGCAGTTTCAACGCTTTTTGCATTACCAAACTCCTTAACAAGTGCTGCCTCCCCTGCATCTACCTCATAGATTCCAGCAGGTACTAATATTAATACGATTAAAGATAATGCGCTTATAATTCCCCCAACAAAAAATAATTTAACACCCTTTTTCTTTAGATATGTATAGGCTATTAAGCCTATTCCTGCTAAACAAACTAAAACACATAAAACAATTAATAATCCTTTCATACTTACATTCCTCCCTTTAATTTATTATATGTATTGATGCAATCCTATCCTACTACATCCCGTAAGCAATAAGGCATCATATCTAGTGTTAAAAAAAAAGACTCTAGATATATATCTAAAGTCTTGAAATTTAATATTTATCCGGGTATAACACACCGATATGACGAATAAATAACCCTTGGCTTTCTACTCCCTTTAAAAAATGTCATATTAACTTACAACAATATTCTACCAAATTCTAAGCTATTTGTCAATTATAATGCGTTAATATTCTTATTAGGAGCCTTTGATATAGTAAATGTTACTCCAACCTCTTCATTTTTTACACTTAACTGATATCCAAAGAAGTCTAAGGTTTTCTTAACTATACTCATACCCAATCCAAATTGTCCCTTAGAACCCTTTTCGTAGGCCTTAAATAATCCTCCAATAAATTTATCATCAATATGATCTCCGTCATTATAAATAGATAATTCTCCTTTTTTTAAGGTAATTATTATCTTTTCTTTAGCAAATCTAGAGGCATTATCTAAAATATTATCTACAACAGTATAGTAATTTTCACTATATCCTAAGAAGGTAGTATCATCCAAAGATGTTTCTATATTTATATTTTTATGCTTATAGGTTGCGACTACAGTATTAATAATATCCTTCATACATACCTCTTCAAATTCTTTATCATGAGATAAATATTCTAGTCTATTATATTGTAATAGCTTTGTCACCTTTGACTGAAGTAAATCACATTGACCTAAAATTACATCAAGTCCTTGTTCATCCTCAATTCCATCCTTTATAGCTTCAGTATATGATTTTATTACTGCAATAGGTGTTTTAAAATCATGGCTTAAATTTTGAAGCATTTCCCTTTTATCCTTTTCTGTATGTAATAATTCTTTTCTCATACTTTCAATAGTATTTGATAGCTCAGCTATTTCGTCATTACCATCATCTACATATGATCCCTCATAGTTATTAGATGGTAAATTCTTAACATGTGTTTTTAATCTAAATAATCGAGTTGTATAGCTTTTACTCCACACAAATAAAACAACAAAGAATACACATACAACCACTAGAAATATATAAAATACAGATATACTCATTTTATTTCTTATTGAGTCTGTATATGATGAATTAGTAATTATAATAAGACCATTACCTTCTTCTGAAATAGCATAGGAATAGTATATTTCACCACGTTCAGTTTTTTTAGAGCTAGTTCCACTACTATTTGGAATAAAGGTAATATTTTTTAATATTTCATTAGCTTCATATTCATTAACAACTGATAAAATATTACTACTATATTCAATTTGATTTGATTGTTTTAACCTAATATATGCAATATCACCTGAGGTTGTATCAATATGAAATTCCTCTTGAGTATTATTCCAATTTGTTTTAGTACTTTCTACTAGCATAGTTAATCTATTTAAGGTTGAGCTTATTGAAAAATCACCTAACCTTGAAAAAACAAGTCCCGAAAACAATATAGCTGATAAGGCAAACATAGAAATAAATAGGATTGATAATTGTACTGATAATTTATATTTTTTCATTTCAATCTATATCCAAATCCATACATAGTTTCAACATCTAGGGCATCCATCTTTTGACGTAATCTACGCATTAAATCATCAACGACTCTATCACTTCCAAAATAATCATTACCCCATATATGCTCTAATATTTGATCTCTTGAAAATGCTTTTCCCTTATTTTCTAATAATAGAATCAATAGATCGTATTCCTTACTAGTTAAATTTAATAATTCATCATTCTCATAAACACTTCTTTTATCTGAATCAACTACATATTTATTATATTTAATAATATTACTTTGCACTAATGAATCCATTTGATAGGTTCTATTTATTAAATTTTTAACTCTAAGCATTAGCTCTCTTATTGAATAAGGCTTACTAACATAGTCATCACTACCTAATTCTAATCCCATTATTTTATCAATATCTTGATCTCTTGCGGATGTAAAAATCACTGGCATATTAGGCTTATTTTTTCTTATGTCCTTTATAAGATCATATCCATTAAGTCCACCAGGAAGCATAATATCAAGTATCCATAAATGACATTCATCATTTATATGATTATAAGCATCTTCTCCATTAGAAAATAAAGTTGCTTCATATCCTTCATTATTTAAATATTTAATTAATAGATTTGCAAGATTAACTTCATCCTCTACAACATAAATTTTAAACATATAACCACCTCATTAATATTATACCATAAATACAAAGAAGAAGCTGTTTAGGCTTCTTCTTCGTAACTAAATAGGGAGAGTTAGTTTGTTTATGAAAAACAACTATCATAATTAGGGATTATTATGATAGGTCAATTAAGACACCTATAGTATATTATAAAATTATGGGAAGAATTTTTATAAATTATGTGAAAATGTCAAATAATCACAAATATTAATAATAAATGATAAAAATATAACTATATCTTTATATTTCGTCAGCATATTTTTCAATTAATTCTTCTAATTCTTTTTCATGCTTATAAAAATAATTATCTGCAATAGCTCCATACTTTCCTTCATCATCAGTACCGTATGAATTATAAAGATCATTTACTACTTTAAAAAACGCTTCTGGAAGGACATTTTTTAAAGAATTGATTATATTTTCTAATCTATCTTCATTATTAGAGAAATAGCATTGATGGCCTTCTCCTTCAATCATCGAATAATAATCACATAAGGTATATATATCATCTTCTAATTCCTTACAAGAATATAAATACCACATTCTATCTAGCCTATTTGATTTGAAAGCTATATTAACTTCATCCTCATATGAATTATTATTAAGACTTGCTAATCTAACACATTCTTTATATGCAAGCTCATATGTTTCGTATATTGATGATTGTTCTAAAGTATTCCATTTAAAAAAATATGAAAAATCGCTATATTCTTCAACACAAACAACATAAAATCTTTCATCCTTTTTTAATGGATAATATCTTTTATGTCTTGTTAGATCATATAATACATCCTTAAAGAATAATTCGTTTAAATTATTATCCATTCCATTTAAGTATCTAATTATTCCACCTAGCTCACTAACATATTTATATGCTTCAATTGATGAAAAATTATCATTTACTAATCTATTAATAAAGGCTTTTAATTCTTCTGTCATCCTAATACTACTAAGTAAATTTATAATTTCATCCTTACTGAAATCACTTGTTTTTTCTTTAAATTCATCACATTTTATTTTTACAAAAGATAAATATAGTCTATATAATATGAAAATAGTTTTTTCTTCCTTTGAGGCTGTTTCATATTTAAAATTATTAATAATATTAATTAATCTATTTTTATATCCATATTCAATATAATTATGGTACTCATAATTATCTCTAATCGATTTACCTGTTTTTCTATAATAATCCTTTTGAATTTTTTCTGAAACAAAATCGATTTTAATATTATTATATTTTTTTCCTAAAAATAAATATCTAAATTTATATCCTTTTATTGCAATAACAACTAAAAACATATATAAAAGAAAATCAAGTAATACAATAATTATTACCATTACTGGTCTAATAATTGCTTTATCTAATAAATATATTGAAAGAAAACCGATTGTAATAAAAATAATTGAAGGTAAGACAATTGCCTTTAACTGTCTTATAGTTTCTTTATTCATTTTGCATATCCTCACTATTTATTAATTTATTCTTTTTAACTTTAAAAATCAGATAAAAAGCAACAATTACATCTAAAACATAAATATAGCTTAATAATAAAAATAAAAGCTCCTCTTTTTTAGTTAATATTTTATTCCTATATAAATTAACACATGTTCCAATATTATTAGTACCTGTAAGTAAAATAGTGCATAAATCTATAATAATCATAAGTCCGATTATTCCTATTCCCCAGATACTCATTAAAAGACCAATTAATCCAATTACAAAATTAATAATATAAGCAGGAATTTGGATACATTTAATCATTAAATTCAATTTCACCGGAGCTGAGATACCATAAGCATTTATCCCTGACCTAATTGAATTAAATATAGAAAGAATCAAGCACAACACTGTTATTACTAAAGCCAATAAAATCGACATAACCATAGCTAGCATAGTATAATCATAGCTTTGAGTTGTACTATCCTCAATAATTGCGACAACAAAAACCACAAGTATTGCTAGCATATATAGATAAGGATATACTATAATTGGTAACATTTTTAAATACTTCCATATTTTCTTCATAAAAAATTCTCCCCTAAATAAATCTATAATAATTATATTTTAAATAAATCTATTATACAAATAAAAAAAGACCGTTTGGTCTTTTTTTCTACTTATCATATAGATTTTCGTAATCATCCATATATCCTTCATAATCTTCTTCGTCAAAATCATTTTCATCATCGAAGTCATCATCAGAATTATCAGTTATTCTATCATATTCATCATTATCTTCTTCATCGTTATCATTATCATAATCATAATCATCAACCTCAGAATCATTAGAATCCTCATTTTCTTCATCATCAGCTACATCATCATAATCATAATCGCTAACCTTAACTTCATCCTCATCATCAGCTACATCATCAGAATTGAATGCAGAACCATCTAAATCCCACTTATCTAATGATTGGCGAGACTTAAGATCCCATTGATCATCACCCATATATACAAATTTCGAACTAGTAGTAATGTCAACATATAATTGAGCGGCAAGTTCACCTGTTGGATCATCTAATCCCTTCATTTGAAGAGTCTCCTCAAGTATTTTCTTTATAGCCTGTGGATTTCTCTTTTGCTCCATAAGCATAACAGCTACCTCAAGCATTGACATTTGCGAAATATCTTTTTCCATTTTGTATTCCTCCAAATCGGTACTTAATAGTAAGTACTTTACATCAAATTATAACTTATCAAATATTTTTTTGCAAGTCCTTTAATTAATTAATACATAAATTTTAAAATTACCCTGAAATATATTATCTAAATACAAATCATAATCAACAAAAATTTTTTCATTCATAATATACATATCATTAGTATATACATAAAATTCAAATTCTAATCCCATACTATTATTATATATACCATTAGTTTTTTCATTTTTTGAGTATATTACCTCCATATTGGTATCACCGTATCTTTTAAATAATAATTTATTATTATTTAATTTTTCAATATGAAGGGTAGTATTTTCTAAAGATTCATCCTTAAATATATATATTCCTTCAATCTCTTGTATGGTTTCTGTATTAAATTTTACAGTTTGTCCTTCTGTAATTGAATAAAATTTTATTTTCATAATAACCTCATAAAATTAAAATTATAAGTAGTACTAAAAAACCTGGTAAATGAAAAAATCCAATCAATATTATTGATAATAAATTAATAGGAATATTATATCCTATAAATTGACCTAAAAAATTTATTAATAATAATGAGGATATTCCAATTAATAATGATTTTAAAATATACTTTACTAATTTCATATTCTCACCACTAAAGAATATGAAAGGAGCGATAGAAATATTAATAATTTCTTCGCCCCTCTAATGCTTTTAATACGGTAACCTCATCAGCATATGTTATATCTCCACCAACTGGTAGTCCATGTGCTATTCTAGTAATATTTATATCATAATCCTCTAATAAGGCTTTAATATATCTTGCGGTAGTTTCACCCTCTAAGGTAGCATTAGTTGCGATAATTAATTCCTTAATATTTTCCTTTTTTACTCTTTCTATTAATGAACTAATTTCTAAATCCTCTACTCCAATACCTTGTTGAAAGTTAATAGCTCCGTTTAATACATGATATAATCCTTTAAATACGTTTAATTTTTCTAATACAAATAAATCCTTAACTGTTTCAACTACCATTATAGTATTTTTATCACGTTCATTATCTGCGCATATTTCACATATATCATTTTCAGTTAAATTACCACAAATACTGCATTTTTTTAAATTTTTCTTAATGTTAATAAGATTATTAGCGAAGCTATTTGTGTCTTCCTCTGACATATTACTATATACATATAACGCTAGTCTTTCAGCTGTTTTAGCTCCAATTGATGGTAAATGTCTAAATGATTCAATTAAATCCGTTATAGATTTAGGATACTCCATTTATTAGAATAATCCTCCAAATCCACCAAGTCCGCCAGTGAAGGCTCCCATTGTTTCGTTAGCATCAGCCTCAAGCTTCTTAAATGCATCATTTAGCGCTGCCACTACTGTATCCTGAATCATTTCAATATCATCCTTTGATTCAAATGCTTCTGGATCAATTGTTATATCTAAAACAGTATGATCTCCCTTTACTGTAGCCTTAACCATTCCACCACCTGCAGTACCTGTGTAAGTAGTTTCCTCTAGTCTTTTTTGGGCTTCCTCCATTTGTTTTTGCATTTTTCTTAGCTTCATCATTGCTTGTTGATTCATTTTTTTTATTCTCCTTTTATATTAATATTCATATTTGGAAATAGCGAATTTGCTACCTCCATTATAGGATCAACCTTATTATCCTCTTTTTTAAATCTCTTTACTAGTATTTTTATCTCATTTAATACTGGTTTTGGATTTGTTTCTTTATTATACTTTGATTTAAAATCATTCATTATACTATCCCATGTATTTTTAGAAATACATATAAATGATTTTAAACTAGTACCTGAGTTATTAATTAGATTTAACAATTTAGTGTAATTATCAGATCTCATTAATCTATTGCATCTTGCATCATCTGCCAATACTAATAATGCCTCATCCTGACTTCTAGCTCCTACTATAACATCACCTAATATTCCAAGTAATGGATTATTAGGATTTTTTGTTAATTCAGCACCCAATATTTTAACAAGCTCCTCTTTTAAAGGCTTTGAGCCATTATATAATATATTTGATACATCACTTACAGTTATAAAGGAATCATCAATAACTATTTCATTATTGAATGTCTCTGAGCTATATTGACTCTTATCATATTCCTTAACTTCTTTTATCTCTTTAATAGGCTTATCCTTATAAGATTCCACATTATTACTTTTATTACTTTGTAATAAAGTAATCTTTCTTTCTAATTCATTTACCTTTTCTACTAAAATATGGTAATCATTTAATTCCTTATCACTCATTTTTAATAGTCCAAGCTCTAGATAGGTTCTTTTTTGATTGGTAAATTTAATATTATTTTGAACATCATTTAAATCCTGAAGCCAACCATAAATTAAATTCTTATCAATTTTATTACATAGGTGAATAAAATCTTTGTTTTTATAAATACTCTTTTCACCAAAGCCTGATTTAAACATTAACATATCTCTTAAAAAGGAAACTATATCAGAAACAATTTTAGGTATTTCCTTTCCATCATTAATTATATTATTAATGGTTTTTAAAATATCTTCTTGTTTATTATTATAGCAAGAATCAATTAAATTAATTATATCTAAGGAATTAATATTTCCAGATATAGCCAAAACATCATTAACATCAATAATATCATCAGTTGAGTATGAAACACTTTGATCAAGTAAGCTCAAAGCATCTCTCATTCCACCCTCAGCAACCTCACTTATTAAATTTATGGCATCATCACTAACATTTAATTTTTCAGCATTTATTACTCTTAATAAATTTGATTTGATATCATCCTCACTAATTCCCTGAAAATCAAATCTTTGACAACGTGATAAGATAGTTGCTGGTATTTTTTGAGGCTCAGTAGTAGCTAAAATAAAAATAGCGTGACTTGGTGGTTCCTCTAGTGTTTTTAATAAGGCATTAAAGGCACTTGTAGATAACATATGAACCTCATCTATAATATAAACCTTGTATCTTCCTACACTAGGTAAATATTTTACTTTATCTCTAATTTCTCTAATATCATCTACTGAAGTATTTGATGCTGCATCTATTTCCATTACATCACTAATAATACCCTTAGCAATTCCCTTACAAATATCACAACTACAGCATGGCTCAACACTTATTCCTTTTTCACAATTTAAGGCTTTAGCCATTATTTTAGCCATTGTTGTTTTTCCAGTACCTCTTGGTCCTGAAAATAAATAAGCATGAGCTACTTTATTTAATCTTAAAGCATTTTGAAGTGTTGTTACAATATGTCTTTGTCCAGCAACTTCACTAAATTTTTGTGGTCTATAAGCACGATATAAAGCTACATAAGCCATATTCTCACACTCCTATCTTAAATATTATACCATATATAAACTAATAATAATATTATATTTTTAGTAAAATATCAGGCAATTCTCTAACATCAAATGTATAAACTTTATTAGCATTTTTCTTAGTTTTATTGTAATAGCAAGTATCAATTTGAGCGTTTATTCCACCCTGCATATCAGATTCTTCTCTGTCACCTATTATTAAAAATTCCGATTTCTTATTATATTTTAAATCATTAAAGATATAATCAAAAAACTCTTTTTTTGGCTTATTGTAGCCAATTTGAGAAGAAACATAAACTTTTCTAAAATATTTATCAAGCTTACTTGCTTTAATTCTTTGTAATTGAACACTAGCCATTCCATTAGTAACTGCACATAATTTATATTTTTCACTTAGTTTTTTAACAAGCTTTAATGTGTAATCATATAAATCAGCTCTTTCTGATAAATCATTTAAAAAATATTTATTAGCCTTAGCTGGATCCTTTTCTACTCCTAGGAAGTCAAAAAATTCATAGAATCTAGCCTCTTGAAATTCTAATCTAGTCATTTCTCCACTTGCAAATTTTTGGAAAAATTCTTCATTAATTTCACTAAATTTTAATGCATGACCTTCTGTTACCTTAACCTTGAATTTTTTCATAGTAGCAAAAAATGCCTTTTTCTCACTTAATTTAAAATCAAATAAAGTATCATCTAAATCAATAAGAATAACTTTATACTTTTTTTCTAAGCTTACCTTTGTACCTTTTATTTCATCTATTATGGTTTCATAGCCCTTTTGAAAAGCATAATTTTCTAAAGCCTTATAAATTTCATAATAATTATCACTATTATTAATACTTTCATCCATAATTATTTCCTTCAAAGCTACCTTTTTGGTATCTAATTGTTGAAAATATCCATATCCAACTGGATCATCCTCATCTGAATACATAACTACTAGATTTTCACTTTTTAAATCTGGCTTAAATACCCCTAATTTTTTTGCAAGTTCCATATAATCATAATCTCTAGTACTTGTAATATTAAATCTCATATTCTCTCTCCTATCCTAAATAATAAAAATAACTAATTCCATTTCTTATAATTTTATAAAAGAATATATAAGTTTTTTGACTAGCAATCAAATCCAAAACACTAGTGTAAAATCCATCATAATTTAAATCTATTCCTACTGTTTCATAGGCTCTAGAAATTAAATCTGTACAATAATATCTATCCTTTGTATTAAAAATAAAACTACTGTTATATAAAGAACCTAGTTTTGAAACCATATAATTGAAGGCTTCTTTTTTCTTTTCCTCTGAGGTTTTAACTCTAACCCCAATAACCTCTGTTCTATATGAGGCATAATTCCAAAAATCTCCTTTTACAGCTACTACACCAACATCATAAACTGTTGATGATTCAATATGAAATGAATTATCAAGGTATAAACCATTTTCATTATAATCATAGCATACTGAAGAAGCATGTCCTCCAAAATTATAGGTTATAAATTCAGATATAATTGGAATTCCTGCAGCTGAAGCCTCTAATCCTAATAATATATCACCTGATGATCCATAATATTTTCTACCATTGTACTCTGTAAATGATGGAATATCAGGCATCCATGTTTCACGTGAAACCTTATAATATTTTTCTGTTCTTGTTGAAATATCCTCTTGATAAACTCCTTTTTTAATAAATGATGCGATTTCAGTTTGTATCATTATATTTTCAACAGTAGAATTAATAAATATTCCATATATTAAACTAAATAATAAAATAATTAATACCTTTATACTAATAATAAAAACTTTTCTTTTCATAGGTCAATTATAACATTTCAAGAATATAAAAAAAAGTCCTTTTTCAAGGACTCTTATATTATTTTTTTACAGCCTTAATAACAATAGCTCTATTTTCTCCTTCACCCTCAGATTCAGTATAAACATCTCTCCACTCAGATAATTTTTCATGAATTATACGACGCTCAAATGAATTCATTGGTTGAAGCTTAGCATCTACCTTAGTTTTAGCAACTTCCTTAGCAGTTTTAGTAGCCATTATTTCTAGCATATGTATTCTATTAGCTTTGTAAGAACCAACATCTAGAGAAATAACAATTTTTTCTTTAGTATAACATCCTATTAAATTCTTTAATAATAATGTTAAAGCCTCTAATGTTCTTCCCTTTACTCCAATTAAAAGAGGATTTTCATTTGATTCAATAACATAATGAATTTCTTCCTCTCCACCCTTAGTTCTTACTTCAATTTGATATTCAATTCCTAAATTCTTTAAAATACCTTCAAGATATTTTTTTCCTTCAAGAGCTAAATTAACATCAATTAAAGCCTCAAATACTGTTTCATTTTCACGTTCTTCTACAGTATTAATGAAAATGTTATCGCTTGAAACATGAAATTTTTCAACAGCAATTTTCATTGCCTCTTCGTAATTTGTAGCTGTAATTTCTAATTTTTTCTCCATAATATCACCTACATATTAATCCATTTTAGATTTCATTTTATAATAATTTCTCTCATTCATCTTACGACCTATATGAGATTGTAATAATTGATAAATACCTCCAATTAGCCAATATACAGCTAAAGAAGTACTAGATAATGACATTACAAAAAACATTACTACCATAAAATAATTCATAAATTTCATTTGCTTTGCCATTTGATCCTGTTGAGCATTTGGTCTTTTTTTAACATAGCTTGGTTGTTTTTGTCCAAGATATTGTGATAAAAGAGTACATGCACTAAATAATAGTCCAACTACAACAACAAATATTTTATCATGTAGCACACCACTACTAAATGAACTATTAAGTTCAAAATATCCAAATAATTTCGTGTTAGTTAAGGCAAATCTTCCAGGTTGTACTAGTGTTGAAGCTCCACCATCAATAACAGTTGTTGAATAAAGGTTAACACGTCTTACTGCTTCATACATACCCATGAATATTGGGAATTGTAAAAGCATTGTAAAAACACATCCAAATGGATTCATCTTGTATTTTTTATAAATTGCAAGTGTTTCAGCCTGCATTCTACGTTGGCTTTCAGGATCCTTACGTCCAGCGTATTTTCTTTGAACCTTTTCCATTTCAGGTTGAATTAA
This sequence comes from Anaeroplasmataceae bacterium, assembly GCA_051874255.1. GTDB lineage: Bacteria > Bacillota_I > Bacilli_A > Acholeplasmatales > Anaeroplasmataceae > UBA3206. The sequence goes on along the minus strand of JBJEFR010000074.1, from coordinate 13,433 downwards.
TTGCATCTTTATAGAAGAAGAATTTTGTTTAGCATAAATTGGCCATGCAATTGTTCTTACAATAATAGTTGTAAAAATTAATCCCCAAGCATAAGAATTACCTAAGGCCTTTCCTATTAAATGCATTAACCATGCAATAGGATATGACAAAATAGCTACTGGCCATCCTGTAAATCCTTGACCAAATGAACTAAATTTAAATTCAGCTCCCCATGTTGTATAAACTGTATTAGGCCATTTACCTTGTCTACAGCTTGTTAATACAACTAATGCTACAAGAAGTATTGCCAAAAAAGAGATTTTGTTAACATTTCTTTTGAAATAACTTTTCAATTTTATTCTCCTTTAATTTCAATATTAATTTTTTTGAATAAGTAAATTAACTGTTTTTTCATTTCATTAAAATCAATATCCTTAATAGTTGGCTTAGCAACTACAAAAACATCAATTTTTTGATTAATAACACTAATTTCATCAATAATAGCTCTAAGTTGTCTTTTAACTCTATTACGATTTACAGCATTACCAATTTTTTTACCTACACTAATCGCATAACGAAAATTTTGGGTTTCGAATGATTCTTTTTTATATACATTGAAATATCTATTACCAGAACTTTGATGATTCTTAATAATAGCTTCAATTTCACTACTTTTTTTCACGCGATATATTTTTTTCATAAATACTCCTTATGATAAATAAAAAAACTACCTAAAAAAAATATTAAAAATTAATCAGGTAGTTCAAGTAAATTTAATATATATTTAATTAACAAGCTAATCTTTTACGTCCCTTAGCACGGCGACGAGCTATAACTTTACGTCCACCAACTGATGCCATTCTAACACGGAAACCATGAGTAACTTTTCTCTTACGTTTATTAGGTTGATATGTTCTTTTCATAATTTAACCTCACTTTCTATACGAAACCACGCTTTTCAATTCTATCATTAATAATATCAATTGTCAATAAAATATTTTTTTACTTTATAGTTTTAAGAAAATATTAATCTTATATTATTGAAATAATATTATATAAAAAAAACATAATTTTAAATTTAAAACATATTTTAATGTGGATAAAAAGTTATAAACATTAATTTAAACATTTTTTTTATATTAAAATGTGGATAACTTTTGTCGAAAAAGTTTGAAATGTGGAAAAGTTTAAAATTTAAAATTTTGGCTTAATTAAATCAAATTTTCTCTTATTTATCCACAATTTTATTAACAAATTAAAAATTAAATTAAAAAGTTATCCACATTTTGTGTGGAAAACTTCTTATTTACTATTGTTGATAAAATGATAATATATAATCGCATAAAGAAAATAGAGAGGTTATAGCTATGCAAAAGTATCAGAATATATGGAATCTTATATTAGAAGAACTTTATAAAAATTATGAACATGAAACAATTGATGAAATTTTTAGTGATACTAAAAAGGTAATTAATGAAGAAAATGGTTTAGTATATATATTAGTTCCATCATTATTCGTTCAAAATAAAATTAATAATATTTATATGCCTAGTATAAATAAATTAGCTGCGAAGGTTACAAATGAACCAATTCGATTCAAATTTATTACTGAAGAAGAATTTATTAGAAAACAACCACATGAGGATCCTGTAAAAAAACAAATTGAATATGATTCAGGATTAAATTCATCATATACCTTTGATTCCTTTGTAATAGGAGACTCAAACCGATTCTCAGCAAGAAATGCTATGCTTGTAGCTGAACAGCCAGGAACTGTATCTAATCCTCTATATATATTTGGAGGAGTAGGACTTGGTAAAACTCATCTTATGCAAGCTATTGGTAACTATATATTAGATAAAGATTTAAATAAGAAAGTTTTATACATAAAAAGTCAAAATTATATGGCTGAATTTACTAAGGCAGCCCAAAATAAAAATATGGAGCAATTTGAAGCTAAATATGAAAATTTAGATGTATTATTAATAGATGATATTCAAATGCTATCAAAAGGTACAAAAACCCAAGAACAATTCTTTAACCTATTTAATAATATGTATGATATGCATAAACAAATAGTTATTACAGCAGATTGTTCACCACTTGAATTAAATAATTTTATGGATAGATTAAGAACTAGATTCTCATGGGGACTTCAAGTAGATATAACTCCTCCAACTTTAGAATTAAGAGTTAAAATATTAAAAAGAAAGCTATTTGAACAATCCTCAAATAAAGAAATTACTGATGATGTATTTGAATATATTGCATCATTATATTCAAATATAAGGGATCTTGAGGGTGGATTAAGAAGAGTTTTATCATATTCAGTTGTATGGAATAAGGATATTACCTTAGATTTAGTTAAGGAAGCTTTAGAAGCCATTATTAAATCTAAACCAGAAAACGGATCTGAAGATGTTTATGAAAATTTAAAAAGTATTGTTGCCGATTTCTATCATATATCAGTTGAAGATTTAATTAGTAAAAAAAGAACTTCTAATTTAGTAACTCCAAGACATATTTGTATGTATTTATTAAAATCAAAATATAATTTACCTTATAAAAAAATAGGTACCATTCTTGGAGGAAAGGATCATTCAACAGTAATGAGTGGTTGTGCAAAAATAGAACAAGAAATTGAAACAAATAAAGATACTAAGCTAGCAGTTGAAACTTTAGTAAAAAAATTAAATATATAATTTTCCATTTTTATACACATTTTATCTATATTTAATTAACATTTTATGGTATAATAAATGTATGATAACTAAGCCAAAATTTATAGTTATCCACATATCAACATTTAAATATAATAATAAATAATATAATAATAATAAGAAGAAAAGAGGAAGAAAAAATGATTTTTACAATCGATAGAGATATATTTTTAGAAAATCTAAACATTATATCAAGAGGTATACCTGCTAAAAGCTCTATGCCAGCTTTAACAGGAATTAAATTAGAAGTAACTGAAAATGACATATTTATGACTAGTTCAAATATGGATATATCTATTCAAGTATTGATTAATGATAAATCTTTAGAAATACAGGAGCCTGGAAAAACAATAATACCTGGTAAATTTTTTATAGATATTATTAGAAAAGTTAATAGTAAAAAAATTACTTTATCCTTAATAGAAAATAAATATTTATTAATAAATGTTGAAAGAGGAGAATATAAATTAAATGTAATGGATTATAATGATTATCCAAATATTAGCTTTGTAACAGAAGAAAATCCATTAACTATTAATTCTTCTATTATAAAATCTATAATTAAGGAAACATGCTTTGCAACATCACAATCTGAAAAGAAGCCTATATTAACAGGAGTTAATTTAAATTATGAAAATAATATATTAAAATGTATAGCTACTGATTCATATAGACTATCTCAAAAAATAGTAAATATTAATCAAAATTATAATAGCTTTAATGTTACTATTCCTAATAAATCATTAGATGAATTATTAAAAGTAATTGATAATTATGATGATGATATAAATTTATATTTTTCTAACAATAAATTATTATTTAGATATAATAAAATATTATTCCAAACTAGATTATTAGAAGGAAATTATCCAGATACAAGTAGATTAATACCTCAAAGCTTCCCTATTAAGATAGTATTTAATAAGGATGAATTAATTGAAGCTGTTGAAAGAGTTTCATTATTATCACCAAGAGATAAGGAAAAAGATAAGGAATTATCTTATTCAATAATTCAATTAACAATAGGAAAAAATAATAGTATTGAAATAGCTTCCTCAAATGCTCAAATAGGAGATGCAAAGGAAGAAATTATAGTATCTCAAATTGATTGTGAATCACCTCTTACTATAGGATTTAGTTCTAAATATTTAATAGAAGCATTAAGATCATTTGAATCAGTAGATATTTCTATATTTATGTCTAGTGATATTAAGCCATTTGTTGTTAAGAATGATTTAAATGACAATTTAACTCAACTTATCCTACCTGTAAGAATGGTATAAAATAATAAATTTGTAAAAAAAAGCTCTAAAATTCGTTTTTAGGGCTTTTTTATATATTATAGTGTTTTTTTACTTTTATATATAAAATTAAAAATAACTATCATATTTTAATAATTTATGGTATAATTGTTAAGTAAGTTAGGTGATTATATAATGAAATCTATCAAAATAAATACAGATTATATAACTTTAGGACAATTACTTAAAATAGTTGATTTAATCTCATCTGGTGGTGAGGTAAAATTTTTTTTAAGTGAAAATAAAGTTTATGTTAATAATGAGCTAGAACAAAGAAGAGGAAGAAAGTTATATAAAGGATATATAATTAAAGTTTGTGAAAATGAATATAAAATAGATTAATTATGATTAAAGAAATTTATTTAAAAAATTTTCGTAAATATTCAAATTTTAATATTAATATTAATAAAAACTTAGTCATTATTGTAGGAGATAATGCTTGTGGAAAAACAACAATATTAGAATCAATATATTTGATTAGTAAAGCTAAAAGTCATAGAACAAATGATTTTAAAAGTATGATTAAGGAAAATGAAAAATTTTCAATTATTAATATTAAAGATGAAGCTAATGAATATAAATTAGTAATTTCACAACAAGGAAAAACAGCTTTAATTAATAATATTGAATATAAAAAAATAAGTGAATTTATAGGTAATATAAAAGCTATTATGTTTTCACCAAATGACTTAAATTTAATATATGGATCAAAAAGCGAAAGAAGACAATTTATAGATATAGAAGAATCTATAATAGATAAAAATTATATATATTTAATAAAAAACTTTAAAAAGATATTAAAGGAAAGAAATGAAATATTAAAAATATATGATGATTCAAAAAAAATTATATTAGATGTTATAACTAAACAGTTAATAGAAATAAGTAAAAAAATTATTAAATATCGTAGTAATTTTATAAATGAATTAAATGAATATTTAAATAAGGTTCATAAAAATTTATATAATGAGGATGTTAATATTAAATATTTATCTAATGTAACATTAGATAATATTGATAATATATATGAAACTAAATTATCCTATGATTTAATGACTAAAATAACTAATTATGGTATTCATAGAGATGATTTTATATTTGAAATAAATAAGAAAAATGCTTCTTTATATGCTAGTCAAGGACAGGTTAGAAGTATTGTACTTAGTGTTAAATTAGCTTTATTTTATATGGTAAAAAATAAATTTGGTAAAAATATATTATTATTACTAGATGATGTTTTTTCAGAATTAGATATTAATAGACAAAATAATTTAATTAGATTTTTAATTAATGAAAATCAAACCTTTATTTCAACTACTAATATTGATTTAATACCAAATAAGCTTAAGGAACAAAGCCAAATAATTTACTTAGAAAAGGAGTAATTAAAATGCAAGAAAAACAAAATGAAATGGATTTTGAAAAGAAAGAGGCTGCATCAGATGCATATGATGGTAATCAAATACAGGTTTTAGAGGGTTTAGAGCCAGTTAGAGTAAGACCAGGAATGTATATAGGATCAACATCTGAAAGAGGACTTCACCATTTAGTATGGGAAATTGTTGATAATTCTATTGATGAAGCACTTGCAGGATATTGTAATCATATAGAAATAGATATGCTTAAGGGAGAAATAATATCAGTAACTGATAATGGTAGAGGTATGCCTACTGATATTCATCCAAAAACAGGAAAAAGCACTGTTGAAACTATTTTTACAGTATTACATGCTGGAGGTAAATTTGGTGGAGGATCATATAAGGTATCAGGAGGTCTACATGGTGTAGGTGCTTCTGTTGTTAATGCATTATCTACTTGGCTTAAGGTTAAGGTAAGACGTAATCATAAGCTATATTCAATGGAATTTAACAGAGGTATAGCTAATGAAGGATTAATATGTGAGGGTGATACTGAACTTGAAAATGGTTCTCAGGTTATTTTTAAGGCTGACCCTGAAATATTTACTGAAACTACAGTATATAATTATGAAACCTTAAGAAATCGTGTTCAACAGCTTGCATTTTTAAATAAGGGACTTAGAATTACCTTAAGAGATTTAAGAAGCGATGATGAAGCTAATCATAAAACTGATTCTTATTTTTATGAGGGTGGAATCGTTGAATATGTTAAATTTTTAAATGAAAATAGAACACCTATTCATAAGGATATTTTATATATTGAAAAAACATCTGAATTTGATAGAGTTGTAAATGAATCTATTACCGTTAAGGATACTGTTTCTGTTGAAATAGCTATGCAATATACAGGTGATTATAATCCTAATATTTATTCATTTGCAAATAATATTGCAACTCATGAGGGAGGATATCATGAGGATGGATTTAAGATGGCTATCGCAAGAGAAATAAAAAAATATGCTGTTAATAGTAATATGCTAAAAAAAGATAATCTTAAATCAGAGGATACCCTAGAAGGTTTAACAGCTATTGTTTCAGTTAAGCATTCAAATCCTCAATTTGAAGGACAAACAAAAACAAAGCTTGGAAATTTAGAGGTAAGAGCCTTTACATCTCAAGTATGTCAAGAGCTTATAGAAACATATTTGCTTGAGCATCCAAACGAGGCTAAGCAAATTATTGAAAAGGCACTTTCGGCTGCCCATGCTCGTGAGGCTGCACAAAAGGCTAAGGAGGCAATTAGAAAAACTCCTCTTAGTGGATTTAAATTAGCTAGTAAGCTTGCTGATTGTCATAGTAGAGATGCTTCAAAATGTGAAATGTATATAGTAGAGGGAGATTCTGCCGGTGGTAGTGCTAAAAATGGTAGAGATAGTGAATACCAAGCTATATTACCTTTAAGAGGAAAAATCCTAAATGTTGAAAAGGTAAGACAGGCTAGAGCCTTTGAAAATAATGAAATAGTATCAATGCTTCAAGCAATTGGAACTGGTTATGGTGAGGATTTTGATATTGAAAAGGCAAGATATCATAAAATAGTAATTATGACCGATGCCGATGTTGATGGTGCTCATATCGCAACATTATTATTAACATTTTTCTTTAGATATATGCCTCAATTAATAGATGCTGGATATATTTATTTAGCTAAACCACCTTTATATAGAATTCAAGTAGGTAAAAAATTTAATTATGCTTATTCTGATGAGGAATTAGAAGAACTTAAAAAGGTAATGGGTGGAAAGCCTGAGGTTCAAAGATATAAGGGTCTTGGAGAAATGGATGCTAGTCAATTATGGGAAACAACTATGGATCCAGCTCATCGTATATTATTAAGAGTAACTATGGATGATGCTTTACTTGCTGATCAAACATTTAGTATGCTTATGGGTGAGGATGTTGGACCAAGACGTGAATTTATCCAAGAAAATGCACAATATGCAACTATTGATTTATAATTTGTTGGAGGTATAAATTATGGATGATATTAAAAACATAGATGATTCTATGCCAGAAGATATAACAAATAAAGAGCATGATAAAATTGAAGAGGTAGCTATTACCTCAAAGGTTCGTAGTTCATTTTTGGATTATGCTATGAGTGTTATTGTAGCTCGTGCCCTACCTGATGCACGTGATGGTTTAAAGCCAGTTCAACGTCGTATTTTATATGGTATGAATGCTTTAGGAGTTGGATCATCATCTCCTCATAAAAAATCCGCAAGAATTGTCGGTGAAGTAATGGGTAAGTATCACCCACATGGAGATTCATCTATTTATGAAGCTATGGTTCGTATGGCCCAGCCATTTAACTATCGTTATATGCTAGTTGATGGACATGGTAACTTTGGTTCTGTTGATGGTGATGGAGCTGCAGCAATGCGTTATACTGAGGCTCGTATGAGTAAAATCAGTATGGAACTATTAAGAGATATTAATAAAAATACTGTTAACTTTATTGATAACTATGATGCAACAGAGGTTGAGCCAGTTATTTTACCAGCAAGATTTCCAAATTTACTTGTAAATGGATCAATGGGTATAGCCGTAGGTATGGCAACTAATATTCCTCCTCATAATCTAGGAGAGGTTATTGATGGAGTAGTGGCCTTAATGGATAATCCAGATATTGATGTTGATGGCTTAATGCAATATATTAAAGGACCAGATTTCCCAACTGGTGGTCTAGTCCTTGGTATGTCAGGATTAAGAAGTGCATATACTACAGGTAATGGTAGTATTATTATTAGATCTAAGGCCGAAATAATAGAAAGTGAAAATGCTAAGGGACATCATACAATTATAATTAAGGAAATACCATATACAGTTAATAAAACAAGATTAATTGAACGAATTGGAGAACTAGTATTAAATAAGGAAATTGATGGAATTACAGACATTCGTGATGAATCAAATGATCGTAATGGTACAAAGATTGTTATGGAAATTCGTCATGATGTAAATCCACAGGTTTTACTTAATAAGCTTTATAAGCAATCACAGCTTCAAATATCATATGGAATTAATATGATATGTCTTGTTAATGGTAGACCTGAATGTATTACCTTAAAAAAGGCTTTAGAGGTATATTTAAATCATCAAATTGATGTTATTACTCGTCGTACACAATTTGATTTAGATAAATCACTTCAAAGATTACATATTTTAGAAGGATTAATGATAGCCTTAGACAATATAGATGAAATCATTAGTATTATTAGAAATACTAGTGATGGAACTGAAAAGGTTAAACTAATGGATCGCTTTGGTTTAGATGATGAACAAGCTCAAGCTATCCTAGATATGCAATTAAAGAGATTATCAGGATTAAATAGAGAAAAGACTAATGAAGAATATCATGATATCTTAAAGCTTGTAGAAGAATTAAAGGCTATCTTAGCTTCCCATGAGCGTAAGCTTGAAATAATAAAAGAAGAGCTTTTAGAAATTAAAGAAAGATTTAATGATAAGCGTCGTAGTGAATTAAGCTTATCTACAGCTATTAATATTGAGGATGAGGATTTAATTCCTGTTGAGGATGTTGTAATTACTTTAACTCAAAAAGGATATATCAAGAGAATGAGTCAGGGAGAATATAAGGCTCAGGCTCGTGGTGGTGTTGGAGTTATTGGAATGAAAACAGGAGATAAGGATGTTGTTGAAAGAATCCTTCCGATGTCAAGTCATGATTTATTAGTATGCTTTACAACACTAGGAAGAGTATATACTGAAAAAGGATATAAGATTCCTGAGGGAACAAGAATATCTAAGGGAATGCCGGCAGTTAATGTTTTCCATTTCCAAGAGAATGAAAGTATTGCATCAATGACTACGGTAAAGAATTTAGATGATTTAACTAAATATTTCTTCTTTGTAACTAAGAAGGGAGTTGTAAAGCGTACAAGCTTTAATCAATTCCAAAACATTAGAACAAACGGAATTATAGCTATTGATTTACGTGATGGTGATGAATTAAAGGATGTTATTGTTACAAGTGGAAATGATGAAATTATCTTAGGTGCATCTAATTCTAAGGCTATTAGATTTAAAGAGGATTCTATAAGACCAATTGGTCGTAGCGCAGCGGGTGTTAGAGGTATGACACTTGCTGAGGATGAACAAATTATAGGAGCTACTAAGGTTACAACAGATGATCAGCAAATTCTAGTTGTAACATCTAATGGATATGGAAAGCGTAGTATTGTAACTGAATATAGAACTCAAACTCGTGGAGGAATGGGTGTTAAGACTTTAAATAGTACTCAAAAGAATGGAAATCTTGTTAGCCTAACAACAGTAACAGATGACGAAGATTTAATTATTACAACAAATAAAGGACAAATTATTAGAATGCCTGTTGCCGAAATAAGTCAAACAGGACGTGCAACACAGGGAGTAAGAGTTATTAATTTAAAGGAAAATCAGCATGTTGTAACTATTGCGATTGTTCCTCATGAGGAAATAGAAGAACAAGTAGAAAATAGTTTACCACAGGATTAATTATGATATAATATAAGAGGGTTTAGCCCTCTTATATTTATTTTAGGAGAATGCAAGTGAAATTAAAAACAATATTAATATGTATATTATCATGTGTTTTATTACTTACCTCTTGTGGTAAGGAAGGAAATAAATTTATGTATAAGGTTGAAAATGATGAAGCTATTTTAATTCAAACAGCTGGAGGAATTAATGATTTAACAATTCCTGAGGAGCATATTGGATATAAAGTAACTAAAATAGAGGAATATGCTTTTTATATTTCAGCTGTTGTTAATTTAAATTTATCTACTAATTTAAGAGAAATAGGTAATTATGCCTTTCAATCTTCTTTTGAATTACTAACAATCCATATCCCAGAGGATTCTAATTTAGAAACAATAGGTGGATGGGCTTTTTCTGGGTGTGATTTATTAGGAGAAGTTGAATTATATAATGCTAAAAATTTAAAAACTATTGGTCCAAAGGCTTTTCAAAATTGTCCTGAGCTTAAGGAAATATTTATTCCTGCTAATGTTACTACAATTGGGGCAAATGCCTTCTATGGATGTAGTAATTTAGTTATCAGATTAGAGGCAACTGAAATACCTAGTGGTTTTGATGAATTATGGAATTCATCAAATTGTGAAGTAAGATTAGGAGAAAAATACATAAAAGAGTAACTACATTCATATTATTAAATAAAAGGATATGATAAATATGAATGTAAACAAAATAGGAATACTTAAGGATAATATTACTTTAAAAAATGCATCGGTATCATATGATATTTATAATGAGGATGTACTTGATTTAAATATATCTGTTGATAGGCCTGATGACTATTATTTCCCCGGAGATAATATTATATTTATGGTTAGAATTAAAAATAATGGTAATAAAACCTTAAGAAATATTCAGTTTAGAGATGTAATGGAAGATGAAATAGTACCTTTAGAGGATTCCTATGAGGTATTAACTACAACAGGAGAATATGTTATTACTGATAATATTATTAATGTAGTTAATATAACCTTAGAACCAAATGAGGAAAATATTATTACTATTAAGGGTAAAATTAAAGAAATCATTAACGATAAAAATAATATAATAAATACTTAAAAATACTCCCTATGGAGTATTTTTTACGTTATAATATAGTAGCGAGGTGGATTATGAAAAGATTATTAGCTGTTAGAGAAATTGCATATTTTTTATATTCAAGTGGCGATCTATCAGCTGATTTTTTTTCTAATGCATCAGCTATTGATGGTAAAAAGGCTCACCAATATATTCAAAGACAATATAAAGAGGATGATATTAAGGAATATTATATAAAAAGTAATATTATTTATAAGGAAGATGAAATTACTATCCATGGATATATTGATGGAGTAATAAATGAAGATGGAAAAATAGTTTTAGAGGAAATTAAATCTACTAAAAAGAATCTTAATTCTATAGATATTAATTATCACCAAGAGCATTTAGCTCAATTAATGCTATATGCATATATGTATGGAGATATTAATGAACTAGACTATGTTAATGTTAGATTAACATATATTAAAATAGGTGAATATAAAACAAAAAGCTTTCCTATTACCTATAGTATGGAAGAACTTAAGAATTTCTTTTATGATAGTATAGATAAATATTTAGATTGGCTATATATTTTAGATGAATCCTCTAAATTAAAGCTTAGCAGTATAAATGATATAAAATTTCCTTTTCCTAAAATGAGAGAAGGACAATATGATTTAATAAAGGCATCATATTATACATTGTCCCACAATGATATTTTATATTCTATTGCCCCAACTGGAATAGGAAAAACGATGGCAACCCTATTTTCAGGATTAAAATCATTAACTAATTATGATGATAAATTATTTTATCTAACTAGTAAAAATATACAAAAGAATATATGTATAGATAGTGTTAATTTATTAACAAGTAAGGGTCTTAAAATAAAAACCCTAGAGTTAACTAGTAAGGCTAAAAGTTGTTTAAATGAGACTAAAATATGTGATCCTATGAAATGTATTTATGCTAGTGGCTTTTTTAACAGATTAAAGGATGCATTTAGATATATATATGATAACTATGATACATATACATCAGATATAATTTTAGAGGTTAGTAAAAAATATAAAATATGTCCTTTTGAATTTTCATTATATATTTCATATTATTGTGATTTAATTATATGTGATTATAACTATGTATTTGATCCTAAGGCTCATTTAATTAGATATTTTGATGATGATACATATAAGCCAAAAATATTAATAGATGAGGCTCATAATTTAGTATCTAGAAGCAAGGATATGTATTCAGCTAATATTTTATTTAGTGATATAAAGCTACTTGGTGAAATATTAAGCCCTTATAACAAAATATTATATAAAATAGTAGATGATGTATATGATAAGCTTATTAATTTAGATATAAAAGAGTATAATGAATATTATTCTAAGGTATTAGATGATGGATTCATTAATTCATTATATAGACTAAAATCAGCTGTTGAGGATATATTAGATAGTGAGGAAGAAATATCAGATAGAAATCAAGCATTACTTTTATACTTCAATCTTAAGGATTTTTTAGATAATTCTGAGTATTATAGTGAAAGTCATATCTTTATAGTAAATAAGCTAAATAATGATTATGAGGCTCAAATAATATGCTTAGACGCATCTGATTTTATATATAAAACAATTAAAACTAAATGCCATGGAGTAGTATTCTTTAGTGCGACCTTATATCCTATAAATTATTACATGGATTTACTTACTAAAGGGAATGGTAAATATTTAACTCTAGAATCACCATTTAATCATGATAATTTAAATTTGGTTCTAAATACAAGTATATCAACTAAATATAAGGATCGAGAAAAAACAATAAATAGTATAATAGATATTGTTGATACCTTAGTTAATGCTAAAAAAGGGAATCATATAATATTTTTCCCTTCATATAAATATATGGAATTATTTATAAATAATATAGATATGAATAAATATAATTTAGTTATACAATATCCTGATATGTCAGAGGCTATGAGACTTAGTATGTTTGAAAGCTTTAAGGAGGTAGGAGTCCCTCATTTAGGTTTATTTGTCTTAGGTGGTGTATTTAGTGAAGGAATAGACTTTAAGGACGATTTATTAAATGGAGTTATTGTAGTAGGAGTAGGAATACCCCAGATCAATTTAGTAAATAATCTAATAAAGGAATATTTTGATGAAAAATATGATTCTGGATATGATTATGCATATACATATCCAGGCATAAATAAAGTAATTCAAGCATCTGGTAGAGTTATTAGATCAGAGTATGATAGAGGTAGTGTTATATTAATTGATGAAAGATATAAACAACCACAATATCAAGCTTTATTTCCAAGACATTGGTCAAATAAAAAAATAATTAATTCTTTAGAAGGGTTAAAAAGGAATTTAAATGATTTTTATAAGCATACCGGTAATATGTCAATAGATGAAAATAAATAAATTTTCAGATATTA
>JBJEFR010000073.1:0-28971 GCA_051874255.1 Anaeroplasmataceae bacterium | reverse complement strand
TAGCTATGCGAAATGTTACTGGATTTCTTTCATTATTAACTGGCAAACTCGGGTTTTACCATAAAAAAGAAAAAGAGGAAAACTCCTCTTATAATAATTCATATGCCTTCTTATCTGAAAATGAATCAATTGTTTTTATATTCATATCATAGATATACTCATTATCAATATCTAATACTCCTACAACATCATAATTATTTTTAATTAAAGTATTTATTGCATGTTCAATATCCTCAAATACATAGACATCATCCTTATTCATATTTAATACCTTTAATGAATAATCATATACATCAGGATAGTTCTTACTTTTTTTAACCTTTAAAGTTGTGATTACATCGATAAAATAATCTAAAATATTATGTCTTTTTAAGGCTGCGACTACTAGCGGTTTCGGTGTTGCAGTAGCTATAATCATTTTATATCCTAATCTAGAGGCATAAGCTAAAAATTCCTTAACACCTTTTTTTATATCAAGATAGGTAAAATAAGCCTCCTCAATAACACAATTTAAGGCTAATCTTATTGAGATAGGATCCTCTACTAAATTATGCTTTTGCTTAATATACAAGGATGCCTCCTCTAAATTCATACTTCCACACTCAATATCAATATTAGGATCATCTATTCCTTTTTTTAATAAGTAATTGCGTCCAACATGATTCCACATATCCATTGAATCTAGTAAAACACCATCGCAATCAAATATTATTCCTTTTTTCATATTATCTAGCCATCCATCCACCATCGACACATAAAATATGTCCATTTACATAATTTGAAGCATCACTTGCAAGATACACTACTGCCCCCATCATATCATTATTTGTACCCCACCTTCCAGCTGGGATACGAGATAATATTTCATTACTTCTTTGTTCATCAGCTCTTAAATTTTTAGTGTTATTAGTTTCCATATAGCCTGGAGCTATTGCATTAACATTAATATTATATTTAGCCCATTCATTAGCCATAGCCTTAGTTAAGCCTGCCACTGCATGCTTACTTGCAGCATATGAAGCTACTCTTATACCTCCTTGGAAGGAAAGCATAGAAGCGATATTAATAATTTTTCCAGATTTTTGTGCTATAAATATTTTCCCTACCTCCTGTGATAGCATAAAGACCATTTTTTCATTAACGCTATACACTAAATCAAAATCTTCCTCTTTCACATTTATAGTATCTTCCCTTAATATCATACCTGCATTATTAACTAAAATATCAATTCTCCCAAACTTTTTCATAACCTCTGCTACTATATAGCTTGCGTTTGACATAATACTTAAATCAGCAATTATTTCATAGAATTTTCCATCCTCAATTAATGCTTTAGTTTCACTGCAATCTCTTCTTGCAACTCCACAAACATAGGCTCCTGCCTCTGCTAAAGCTACACACATTTTTTGTCCAAGTCCCGTATTGGCTCCTGTTATAATCGCAACCTTGTTTGTTAATTTAAATAAATCTAATACCATATTTAGCTCCTTTTATTCACAACTGATTTAATATTTTGTAGTTCAAAGCGATATTTAGCCTCAACATCAGGATATTTTTCCTTATCCACTTCGCTTAAAAACATATCATATGGTCTTATATATAGTTCACCATCTCCATATAAAGCTCTATATAATACATATTTTTCCTTTGTTTCACTATGTATACATGTATCTATCACTATATAATAATCACCTTTAAAGTGTTTATAAATTCCATTTATTTTTAATTCCATATTCTCACCAAAAAAATAAACAGCAAAGGCTGTTTATTCATCCCTCAATGTTGGAGCTTGTTTTTCCTTATATGTTGAAATAATTTCATCAAACGGGAACTCAAGCCCAATATTTTTATCTAAATAAGTAATATATCTAAAATATCCATCTGTTTGATATTCATCAGTTTTTACTACAACCTCTGTATTATCCTCCATAGTTAAAAAACCATATCCATAGGTTTGAGGTATAAAAAGCTGTTTTCTTCCCTTAGCATCTAATTCAACACAAATCCATTCCTTATATGTTGGAGAGCTTGAATCTAAATCAACAATATAAACCATAATAGATCCATTTTGACAATACAAAATCTTATTTTGTAAATAAGGATCATCCTGATAATAAATGCCAAACATTGACGCTTTTTTTATAGCTTGATAAACCTTTTCTTCTACATAAATACCATCAATTTTAATATTATTAAAATCATCCTCTGAATATCTTGTTGTGATATACCCTCTATCATCACGTTCAACATCAGGCTCAATTAAAAGTACATCTCTAAAAATCTGTCTAATTGCTTTCAATACTAATATCCTCCTTATTATTTATATATTATTTCAAATTCTTCAATAACACATAAAGCTTCATCTTGATAATTAATATTTATTTCCTTTAATTCACTTGTTAATATATCCTTATATATATTTCTAAATTCCTTTAATCCATCAAAGCCTAATTTTATAGCATCCACCTCTTTAATATCATTAAAAGGAACGATAGATACCTTAGTAGTTTTAATTACACATATTGCATTATCACTATCATCTATAACAATATTATAATCTCCTACAAAAGGAATAGCGTAATCATTAACTCTTATAACCTCATATGGTGATATTTCAGCCTTTATTTTACCACTCATTAATTTCTCTAAATCTTCTTTATCATATTGAAACACACCATAATCAACATCTTCAATTTGATTATTAGTTAAAAATTGTGACCACATATCTAAGTAAGTCATAGCTTAACCTCCTCTAAAAATTTTCTTGCATAATCTTGATCTATAATAAAACTTTTATTATCTAATAAATCAAAAAACTTTTCGAATACCATATCATATAGTTTACCCTCAAAAGGAATCGTACCCATTGAACAACCATTTTTATCTAACGCTAAAAAGGAATAGGTATTATCCTTATTTTTAGCAAATAATAATTTAGAAATCCCCTCTACATTACAAGAAGCAATAACAAATTCCTTCATTATCTCTAGAACTCTATCATCATAGTCAGTATCAAAAATCAGGATTTTTTCTATTAACAAATAAGGGTCATCTACTATTCTATATCTATACCCTAAATCCATCCTTAATTTTTTAAATTGTTCAATATAATCAAAAATACTTCCATGAGCATATTGTATCATAGCTTTTTTTTCCATATCATGATATAAAACTGGATAAAATGCCTTTGATTTAAGCTCACACTCACACTGGAAATTAAAAATATTAAAATTTAAAACTTCTTCCTTCAAATGCTTATCTTTAGTAACATTTACTGATAAATATGCTTTAAAATCAATAACTCTATTACACTTTGGACAAGTAATTTTTATAATTTGTGATTCTGACATACTTATCACCTACAGAAAAATTATAACATATTTTTATTATTCTTCAAACTTAATATTACTTTTACCATTTTCTTTTACTTTATATAATTCACTATCAGCTCTAGCTATTATATCAGTAGCTTTATCATATTCTCTTGACATTGCTACTCCACAGCTAAAGCTTATATCATATTCTTTAAAATTTTCCTTAAATATAGATAAAATAGTACTTAATATTGTTTTTACTTCTTCTTTACTTTTATTTATAAAAATAATTGAAAATTCTTCCCCACCATATCTTCCAGCAAATATATCTGTTGTCTGAATTTTTTTTAAAATATTAGATAAATTAGTTAAAACCTCATCACCAAATAAATGTCCATAGGTATCATTTACTTTTTTAAAATCATCTATATCAATCATTGAAAAAAAGATGTTTTCATTCTTTTTCATTCCATATTCAAGTGTTGTTTTAATCGCATGATTATTATATAGTCCAGTTAAGGAATCATACTTAAGTAATTCTATAAATTCTAGTTCTGATTTTTGGTATTCAGAAATTTTGTCGAGCTTATCACAATTATTTTTTAAAACTATACTACAGCTTAAATATGTACATATAAATAATGCAAGTGATATTAAATAACCAATAATTAAATCAATAATTACTTCCTTTGTAGAAGCCTCAATAAATTCTAATACTGATGCGGCTATAATAACTACAAGTCCCATAAACAATACCATTTTAAGTAGTTTTTTATCTCCAAACATACTTGAAATTGCTAAAACAAGTGAAAGAGCCATTATAACCTGTGGATAATGGCTATGTGCTATTACAATAACCATTGCAGGGATAATTAGTGCTATTACACAAGCTTTATTTTTAAAATTATCACTATAATTTTTAGTATCTATTATTCTACAAGCTACATATGTTCCTACATTAAATGCTAAAGGAATAATAATATTTTCTGTAACATAAATTCCTATAGTATCTTCCATATAATCGCCTATTATATACATAATAAAAGATAATATTTCTAATATCAATGTAATAACGATAAATATTAAACTATAACTATATATTTTCTTACGCCATTTCTCATTACTTACTTCCATATTCTACTCCCAAAAACCTAAATTAATGTATATTTAAAGCCCTTTTTAATTGCTCTATCATACCATTTTAACGCTTCAGTCATATCCGAAATACATAATTCATTCATAAGACCTAATAGGTACTCAAATTCTCCATTCCACTGATCAAATAATTCATGATTATTTATACAATTTATATAATAATCCTCCATTTCGGGGTCTAGTGGTACAATCATAGCACCAAGTGTTAGTATTTCTTTTTCTTCCTTAGAATCTAAAGTGATAACCTTATTCATTAAATTAAAATAGACCTCTTCACCAATTAGAAGCTTCTCTTTATGATGATTACAAATAATATTGCCATCATTAATTTCAATAGAGTTAAATTTACTAATAGGATGACCAAGCTCTAACAAGCTATGCTCTTTATTTTCCAAGGTACAATAGCAAAGACTTGCCCTTCTTATAGCCATACATTGTGATACACATTTTATTCTTACAATATATTTCATAATAAAGCACCCTCAAATATTATAGCATATCATTAAAATCATATCCATATTTTAGAAAAAAAAGGAAGATATAAATCTCCCTTAAATATTCTTTTGGTAAATATAATATAGACCCTTTAATAAAAGATTTTCCTCATATATCATTTTGTTTTCACAATGAGGAATAATAAATTTAGATAAACCACCAGTTACGATAACAGAAATATCCTCACCCATATCAGCTTTTATCTTATTAATTAGTCCATCTATCATTGAAGCATTACCATAGACAATACCACTTTTCATACACTCAACAGTATTTTTTCCAATAAGATTTTTAGGCTCAGTTAAAGATATACTAGGAATCTGAGAGGCCTTACTTGATAAAGCATTTAGTGACGTTAATACTCCAGGGATAATCATACCACCAATGTGACATTTAGATTTATCTATTACACTAATAGTTGTAGCAGTTCCCATGTCAATAATAATCATCGGAGCTTTATATTCCTCTATAGCTGCCACAGCATCCGCAACTCTATCGGCTCCTAAGGTTTTAGGATCATCTATTTTAATATTAAGTCCTGTTTTTATTCCTGCCCCTACTACTAAAACCTCTTTTTTTATAATCATCTCCATTGCATCTTTTACCATATATGTTAGCTCTGGTACAACTGATGATAATATTCCACCATCTAAGCTATCAGGCTTTATATTATAGAATTCTAAAAGAGTTTTAAAGCTCATTAAAAAATCAATAGTCATTTTACTTCTATCAGTACCTATTCTTCCTGAGAAAACAACATTAGTTTTATCTAAAACTCCAAATACTATATTAGTATTCCCCATATCAACTACAAGTATCATTTTATTTCAATTTGCATATCTCATCTAGGATAAGACCTGCAATTTCCTCCTTTGTACCAAAAGGTAATTCTTTTACTCCATTAGAAGTAATAAGTGTAACTAAATTAGTGTCAACACCAAATCCAGTATTGTTGTTATTTATTGAATTAGCACATATCATATCAACATTCTTACTCTTTAATTTTTTTGTTGAGTTTTCTATTAAATCATTAGTTTCCATAGAAAATCCTACGATTATTTGATTATCTAATTTGTTTTGACCTACATATTTTAAGATATCATTAGTTCTTTTTAATTCTAGTGATAAATCATTATCACTCTTTTTTATCTTTGAATCAGAATAATTAAGAGGTGTGTAATCAGCTACTGCAGCACTCATAATAATAATATCATTATCCTTATAGTTATCTACTACGCTATTATACATATCTAAGGCACTAGTAACATCTATCTTTTTAATTCCATGAAAAGCCTCTAAATTAGTTATTCCTGAAATTAAGGTTACATTAGCTCCCTTTAGGTAAGCCCATTTTGCTAGAGCATATCCCATTTTACCAGTAGAATGATTAGTAATATATCGAACAGGGTCTAGTGCTTCTCTTGTAGCACCAGCTGTAATTAAAACATTTTTACCCTCTAAGGTATTAGTTTTATATATTCCTTCTAAAACATATTCAAATAATTCTTCCACCTCAGGCATTTTTCCACTGCCTACATCTCCACAGGCTAAATACCCCTCCTTTGGATTAATAATATGATATCCATATTTTTTTAAGATAGCTAAATTATCCTGTAAAATAGGATTGGTATACATATTAGTATTCATTGCAGGTGAAATATAAATAGGGCATTTACAAGCTAAAATAGTCGTTGTAAGCATATCATCACATATACCATGAGCTAGCTTAGCTATTACATTAGCTGAAGCTGGGGCTATTAATACCATATCTGCCTTTTTAGCAATAGATACATGTTCTACATTATACATAAAATTCCTATCAAAGGTATCTACTATGCATTTATTAGATGTTAGTGTTTCAAAGGTAATAGGATTAATAAAATTACAAGCATTTTTAGTCATGATGACATCAACATTAGCATGAAGCTTTTTTAGCATTGATGCCAGACTGGCAATTTTATAGGCAGCAATACTTCCTGTAACTCCTAATACAATATTTTTTCCCTTTAGCATATAAACCTCCTATTCCTGGTCACATAAAAGACCATGACGTTCATAATTAGCTTTTCTAACTATTTCATTTTTCTCATTAACAAATAAAACTGTTGGCTTATGACAAGCTACTTCCTCATTATTTAAATTACAATAAGCCATTATTATAACCTTATCACCTACGCTAACACATTTAGCTGCGGCACCATTAAGGCATATTATTCCACTGTTTTCTTCTCCGGCAATAGTATAGGTTTCAAATCTATTACCATTATCAATATCTACTATTTGAACCTTTTCATATTCATAAATACCAGCCTCACGAAGTAGCTTACTATCAATTGTTACACTACCAACATAATTTAAATCAGCTTGTGTTACCACGGCTCTATGAATTTTTGATTTTAGCATTACTACTTCCATTATTATTCCTCACATTTATAAATAAAATTATCAATCAACCTAGTATGTCCAATATAAACCGCTATTGCGACTAAAACCTCTCCTTTGATTGTATCAACATGCTGAATATTAACACTATCAACTACATCAACATAATCTATTTTAGCTAGTGGTTCTGTGCTTATATTATTAGATATAATTTCAATTAATTTCTTAGGATCTCTAAGACCATTTTTTAAAGCCTCAAGTCCAAGATTCAAGCTCTTAGATAAAATTAAAGCACTTTGTCTTTCTTCCTTATTTAGATAAGTATTTCGGCTTGATTTGGCAAGACCATCTGCCTCTCTTATTATTGGACATCCAACAATCTCAATATCAAAATTAAGATCACGAACAAAGCGCTTAACAACCGCAAGCTGTTGAGCATCCTTTTGTCCAAAATAAGCTTTGTCAGGCTTTACTATGTTAAATAGCTTACTTACTACAGTACAAACTCCACCAAAATGAACTGGTCTTTTAGCTCCACAAAGAAGCTCTGATACCTCATTGGTATTTACAGAGGTAGTAAAATGAGGTGGATACATTTCACTTGGTTCAGGATTAAATATTAAATCTCCATGTGCCTTCTTTACTAGTAATTTATCATGCTCTAAATCTCTTGGATAAGCATCTAAATCCTCTGTTGGTCCAAATTGAATAGGATTAACAAAAATTGATACAACTGTTTTGTCGTTCTCGCTAACTGATTTTTCAATTAGGCTTTGATGACCCTCATGTAGGTATCCCATTGTAGGTACAAGTCCAACGCTTAGGCCTTGTTTTTTCCATTCTTTAACTATTTTTCTTACTTCATCTACAGTTTTAACTACTAACATATTTATACTCTCCTAATATAATTTTTCTAATACTTCATCCTTTATTGTGAAGGTATGACTCTTTGTTGGATAAAGGCTTTCCTCTACCTCTTTTTTATACTCCTTAAATGCATCTAGCATAATATCATGAAGCGCTGCATATTTTTTTACAAACTTAGGTACTGTGTTATCTAGGATACCTAGCATATCTTGATATACTAATACTTGTCCATCACAAACAGCTCCTGCTCCTATTCCAATAGTTGGAATAGATATTTGTTCAGTAATCATTTTAGCAATTGCCTCAGGAACACATTCAATAACAACCGCAAAAGCCCCTGCCTCACATACTGCCTTAGCATCCTCAATTAATGCCTTCGCAGCCTCTACAGTCTTACCTTGTACCTTAAATCCACCAAACTCATTAACAGATTGTGGTGTAAGACCAATATGAGCACACACTGGTATACCAGCCTCAGTAATTGCTTTTATTCTATCGGCATATTTAACTCCACCCTCAAGCTTTACAGCTTGACAATTTGTTTCCTTAACAATTCTTCCTGCATTAACAACCGCATCATAAACGCTTGCTTGATATGACATAAATGGCATATCAACAACCACAAGGGCTTCCTTAGCGCCTCTACATACAGCCTTAGCATGATGAATCATATCGTCTACTGTAACACTTAAGGTATTTTCATAGCCTAATATGACATTCCCAAGTGAATCTCCTACTAAAATTGAATCAATTCCTGCCTCATCAATTATTTTGGCAGTTGGATAATCATATGCTGTAAGCATAGTAAGCTTTCTATTTCCTTTTGCTTCTAAAAAGGTATTAATTGTTTTTTTCATTTTTATTTACTCCTTCAATTAAATTATTTATTTCACTACTATTTACAACTTTAGATAAATGCTTCGTAAGTGGTAAATAACATTCTTTTGCCTCATCTGATAAGACCTGAATATGTTTTTTAATAGTATTTACATCATTTCTTTTAACCGGGCCTGTTAAGGCATCTATTGGCCCTTTATTTATAACATTAGTAATATTATTTATAATAAGCGTTTGAAAAAGACTCATATCAGTAATTCCAATTCTATTAAGCTCACTATATGAAACATCTATTAAGCTATTAACAAGATTACTCATCATAACACAGCTTGCGTGATAAATTGGTTTATTTTTAGTATCTATAATAGCACAATTGTTTCCCATACCAGTTATCATATCTTTTATTTCAGATAAATATAAGCTATTACCCTCTAGGGTAAATGAAGCATTCTTAAGTCCCTTATATGATTCATATTTATCACAAAATGCATATATAGGATGAAGCGAATAACAATAATTATCTTCATTTAGATGCCCTAAATCTAAGCTTGATGCTGCACCACTAGTATGTATTATTATTTTGTCTTTAATATTAAGTTTTAATAATTCATTTATAATATTTCCTAGCTCATCATCATTAGTTGTTAAAAAAAGAGTGTCACATACCTTAATGAGATCATTAAGATTATCATAACACTCCAAACTAGTAAACTTACTCGCAAGATACGCATCCTCTTTATTCCTAGAATAATATCCTTTTACTATTATGCCATTTAGTAAAAAGTATTTTCCTAAGGAGAAGCCTACCTTACCTGCACCTATAAATCCAATTTTCATATCCTACCTCTAATATAATTAATTAAATATCATTTAGATCCAAATATTAAATTAAATCTTTTATTTTGACTTAGTTTAGTTTCAAAGTGAATACTATCTAATTACATCAAAATTATACACTATTAAATTAAATAAGTAAATATAATTAATTTTCTTTATTAGCTATACCTGCCACGTCACTTACAGGTAATGTAAATACTATTCCTTGACCCTTAGTATCTAACCCTACTTCTTTATATAATCCATGCAAAATATCATTTTTTATTTCACTACGAACAAGAATTAATACTACATCCTTTTCAGGATGAAATTGAATATTTAAATCAAGTAAGGAATCCTCACGAGCGGTACCACGAGCATTAATAACTGTCCCACCTGTAGCACCATGTAACCTTGCAACGTCCATAACCATATCACAATATCCTGAATTTACTATACATATAATAAGCTCATAATTATCACTCATTTATTTTTCCTCCTTTAAATTAGCTAAAAACTCATATGCCATTTTACCTATCATACTTGATAAAGGGATGGTAAAGGCAATACCACTCGCATGCTTTATTTTAAAATATTTATCTTCATAGGCACATAGAATTTCTTTAATATTATCCTCTCTTACAACACTCATAATTATCGCCTTTTCCTTGCCTGCAACATCTAAAAATCCGCTAAGCTCCTTAGGAAGAGTACCTCTACCATAAAACATTGTCTGAAGGTTAACATCAAAGCCCTGTAAGACATCTAAATAAAAATCTGCCTTTTCTCTTTGAACAATAGTAAAAAGAATTTTTAATTTTTTAGGTGCCTTTAGCTTTTTTTCATCTACTGATTTATCTATTTTATTAGCCATTTATAAAGCCTCCTTAAAATTCAATAATTTGTTCATCATCTCTTGATTTCATAATCTTCATTCTTGAACGTGTTATAGCGCGTTTAGTAATAACACTTTTAAAACCAAGCATTTGAATTGTAATAAGCGGAGTCATTGCGACCATACCTACAATACCAAAGGCTAGCTCTAATATATAGCTTTCACCCTTTAATGCCATTGTTGCCCCAATCGCCATAGGTAAAATAAAGCTAGAGGTAAGTGGCCCTGAGGCAACTCCTCCTGAATCAAAGGCAATAGCGGTATAAACCTTCGGTACAAAGAAGGATAATCCTAAAGAAATAAAATATCCTGGAATAACATAATATAAAATTGAAAAGCCAAAATATATTCTTATCATTGATAAGGCAATTGATATTCCTACTCCTATACATAATGCAAGTAACATAGATTTCTTAGAAACTCCACCAGTTGTAACACTTTCAACCTGCTTAGTCAAAACCATGACAGCTGGTTCAGCTAATACAACTACAACTCCTAATATAAAGCCAATCGCAATAATCCAAATCGCATTATGATGGGCAAGCATATTACCTATTTTATATCCTATAGGCATAAATCCTATAGATGCTGCACTTAAAAATAATACAAGACCAAGTAGGGTATATAGTATACCTACTCCTAAAAGCATTAGCTTTCTTTTAGGTAAATTAATAAAAAATTTATTTATAATTAAAAAGAAGATAACAATTAATCCGAGTGCTATTCCTACTTCTTTTATACTATGTAAAATAGTTGTTAAAATACTATATCCTAAATTACTAGGAAGCGAGTAATCTGGAGCCTGATAATTAATATTTCCCTTAATCGTTAAACTAAGTAACAAAACAACCAAAATAGGTCCAATAGAGCATAGTGCAACAAGACCGAAGCTATTTTCTCTACTTTCACGTCCTCCGATTGTTTGAGCAATTCCTAAACCTAACGCCATAATAAATGGAACAGTAATAGGTCCAGTTGTTACTCCTCCTGAATCATATGCTAGTGGTAAAAAAGCTCCATTTGAAGCATTCAAGGCTAAAGCTGACAACATAAACATAAGTAAATATGAAAATAATAATCTTGTTGATAAATCATTTTTAAAAATGATTTTTAATACAGCTATTACTAAAAATAATCCTACACCCACACCGACTAATATTATTAATAATGTTGGATTAATAACATCCTTAACAAGCTTACTTAGTACTGTTAAATCTGGTTCAGCAACAGTTATTAAAACTCCCATTACAAAGCAGACTAATAATATTATTTTCACCTTTTTTGATTTAATTAATCCTGACCCTATTTTCTCACCCATCGGGCTCATAGATAATTCTGCGCCAAGACTAAAAAAGGCTATTCCCAATATTAAAAATAACGCACTAACTAAAAACACTAATAATTCTTTTAAGCTTAGTGTAAGTAGTGGTGTAAAATATAATATTAAAATAATAATAGTTACTGGTAAAACCGATAACAAAGCTTCCTTTAATTTCAATTTAAGCATTGAAAACATACCTTTATCCCTCCGCCTTTAAACACACCATTTATATGCTAAATTATATGATAAATTATTTAAGAAAACAATCAAGTATTTAAGAAAAAAATACATTATTTAAAATATAGACAACAATACTTGATAATTCGACAAAAAAAGCTTCATTTTTGAAGCTTTCATATCTATTTATTCATTTTTCCAAGTCTATATTTAAAATCATTATAGCCAAATTCAGTTATCTTTTCTAAGCTATCATCCTTATGTAAAATATAAATATCAGGTAAAGGCATACCATTGAAGGTATTATTTTTACATGTAGTGTATAAGGCCATATCACCAAAAACCAGCATATCTCCTTCTTTTAAACTAGATTCAAACTTATAATTTCCTGTTACATCTCCTGTAAGACATGTAGGAGCTCCTAAACGGTACTCATAACTACTATTTTTTGTATTAGCCCTATACAAAGGTGGAAGATATGGCATCTCTAAAACGTCTGGCATATGACATGCTGCGCTTGCATCATGAATCGCAAAATAATTATCCTCATTATTGAAGGTATCTAGTACCCGAGATACCAAAAATCCAGCATTAAGTACAACACCCTCACCAGGCTCTAGATAAACATCAAGATTCCACTTATCCTTAGCATAATTAATACATTTAATAAGCTTATCAATATCATAATCAAATCTAGTTATATGATGTCCACCACCAAAATTAATCCATTTCATCTCTTTAAGATATTTACCAAATTTCTTTTCAACCTCATATAAGGTTTTTTCTAAATCATCTGAATTTTGTTGACATAAGGTATGAAAATGTATTCCATCAAGAAGTGATAATGCTTCATCTGTCATATCTCTTAGCCAAGTTGAAATTGGTACTCCTAAACGGCTTCCCTTTGCACAAGGATCATATATATCATGTCCATCCTGTGTTGAGAACTCAGGATTTATTCTTATTCCAACGCTTTTATTCATTTTCTTGGCTTTTGGTCCAAATTTTTTTAACTGATTAATTGAATTAAAAACAATATGATCAGCATATTTTAATATTTCATCAAACTCATCATCTCGGTATGCTGCGCAAAAAACATGAACCTCTTTATTTGGCATTTCCTCATAACCAAGTCTTGCCTCATAAAGCCCACTTGCTTCAGTACCACTAACATACTTAGATAATAATGGATATAAATTAAAATTACTAAAAGCCTTTTGAGCTAACAATATTTTAACATTAGTTTTTTCTATTATTGATTTTAAAATCTCACCATTAAATATTAAACCACGTTCATCTATGACATAACAGGGTGTCTTTAAGTTCTTAAATAATTCTTCTGGTGATTTATCCTTAAATCTAATAAAGGTTAATTCATCATTATAAACCATTTTACTCCACCATATCTGGATTATGGCTTTCCTTTGAAGGAAGTCCATATTTATTTAGTGCTTCAATAAATGGATCAGGATTGAATTCCTCTACAGTATGAACTCCCACATTAGTCCACTTATTAGTTAGAACCATCATTGCTCCACACATTGCAGGTACTCCTGTTGTATAACTAACAGCTTGTGAACCAACCTCTTCGTATGATTTTTCGTGTGAGCATATGTTATAGATATAATACTTCTTATCCTTACCATCCTTTTTACCTGTGAAAATACATCCAATATTAGTATTTCCATGAGTTCTAGGACCTAATGATGCAGGGTCTGGTAATAACGCCTTTAAAAATTGAATAGGTATTATCTCTTGCCCATTATAGTTAATAGGTGATGTAGATAAAAGGCCAACATTTTCAAGACAATTCATATGTGTTATATAGCTTTGTCCAAATGTCATATAGAATCTAATTCTTTTTATTTCGGGATAATTTAAGGCAATGGATTCAACTTCCTCATGATGTAATAAATACATATCCTTAACTCCAACACCATCAAAATTATATTGTGTTTTTACAGACATAGCTGGAATTTCATGGAAGCTACCATTTTCATAATATGATCCTGGTGAAGAAACCTCTCGTAGATTAATTTCAGGATTGAAATTAGTTGCGAAAGGATATCCATGATCTCCACCATTACAATCTAAAATATCTAATGTATCAATAGTATCAAATTCATGCTTTTTAGCATATGCAACATATGCTTGAGTAATTCCTGGATCAAATCCACATCCTAAAACAGCAATAAGCCCCTTTTCTTCAAATTTCTTTTTGTACTCCCATTGGTAGCTATAATCAAAATAAGCAGCGAATCCTTTTTCTTTTCTTCGCTTCTCATAACGTGCCTTCCAAACTGGTTCATCTACATTTTCAGGCTCATATGCTGCAGTATCTAAATAATGAACATTACAAATAAGACAAGCATCCATAATATTTAAATTATGAAATGGCATACCTAAATGTAAAACCATATCTGGCTTATATGATTTAAATAATGCCACAAGCTCATCTATATTATTAGCATCAACATGGGCAGTAGTTATCTTAGTCTTAGTTTTAGGCTGTAATTCTTTCGCAAGCTCATCACATTTAGACTTTGTTCTTGAGGCAATACAAATACTATCAAAAACCTCACTTACTTGACAGCATTTATGAACTGCAACTCTTGCAACTCCTCCACAACCTATAATAATAACTCTACTCATTAATATCACTTACCTTTCAAAAAAATAAAAAATAGTCGCAAAATGTGCGACTATAAAGACAACAAAATATTCTATCTAAAGAATACTAATCAGAGTTTAAATGTAAAATAATTTACTACTCTTATTGACCGTTTCACAAGTGGCACACGTGTGCATTTAATGGTTGTTAAAGTAACCAACTTATAAAATTTGAGCTTTTAACTCAATCAATAACGTGACTCCTCGTCACACCCGGAATTGGATAGTTTCCGAATAGCTTTAACTCTAATATGAGTAATCCTTTGTTAATTTGAATAAATTCAATTACTATTTTATTATAACATTTAATAAGAAAATGTCAAATAAATATCTTATTCGTTAAATATTTTTTTAGCTACCATTAGTGAAAAAACAACATGAATAGGATTAAATGTCCTTGCAGGCTTATATAAATCAATGGTTATAAGGCCCTTTATCTTATCATTTTCTTTACCTAATATTTCTAATGTAGATGCTATACTATTGTTTTGATACATCTTACACTTAATCTTATCTATTGGCTCTAATGATTGAACATTATCTAATATAAAATAATTCTCTTTATTAAAATACTTAAAATAATCCTTATTATTTAAAAATATTTTTCTATAATCATTATCGTCAACACCATTTATTATGATAGGATTAAAGTCTTGATCATATAGTACTATTTTACTGACATTTAAATAGTTTCTTAGCTTAGCTATTACTTTTTCTTTATAATTTTCTTCTTTTTTATCTAATATACTTAATATTTCCATTTGTTCACGTGCGTAGTCAGTATATAGGGTACCCTCTATTATTTTTTCTTGTTCTAATCTTGATTTTGATAATACAGCCTCATGAATTTCAGGCTTATATATTACATAGCAATTTCTTCCCTTATTTTTTGCAATATAAAGACACTTATCAGCAAGTTCAAAAATATCATTATATTTTTTTCCATCAAGAGGGAATCTTGCACATCCAATTGAACAAGTAATAACCTGATCAAGTGTTTTTGTAGGTATAGCCCACTGAATCCCTATTTTAATATTTCTTGTGATATTTCTTAAATCATCCTCATCAGTTCCTTCAACGATACACATAAACTCGTCTCCGCCGATTCTTCCCGCATATCCGAGGCTACCAAGAGAATCCTTTAAAACCTGTCCCATTGCCTTTAAAACGCTATCACCATATTGATGTCCATACGAATCATTAAATTCTTTAAATCTATCAATATCAATAACTATAATTGTACAAGGTAATTTTGCTTTATTAATTCTTGAAATTGCCATTTCAGTTATTGTTTTTTTATTATAAAGAGATGTTAAAGCATCATGACTTTCTAAATATGATGCTTGCTTAACCATTTCATTTTCTCCACTAAAAATACTTGAAACAATATATTCCTTCTTGTCAGATATCGTTTTTTTAGTTGAAAAGATTACCTTCCCTTTATTTTTTTCAAATGTATAATCTTTATCAGCCACACTAGATTCCAAATCATGGCATAATTCTTTAAACATATCGCTATTTTTTTCTTCTTCCTTTATTTTGAAAAAATCAATTAATAGCTCCTTCAATTTAATCAAATCACCCTCATAAATACTAAGTAAATTTTTAGTATTTTTTAAAGCAAAACACTTTTTTTCAATATTATAAAGAAAATAATAGGAATCAATACTTGATAATACACTTGCATACTCTTGTTTTAATAATTCATTATCATGATATCTTTCTTTAGTATATTCCATTTCCTTTATTGATATCTCATATATATCATTAACCTTATCAACATATAATACACTAGTTAAATCATTATCTCTTATGTGGAATGTAGTTATAAAGGACTTTGTTAATTGAGAATCATTGTAATTTAATAAGAAATTTTTAAAATTATTAACATCCTCCTTAGGTAATAAAGAAAAAAAATCACCCTTGAATTCAGAAAAATTAAAAAATCTTAAAAAACCTCTATCTACCTCTAAAACCTCTAAATCACTATTAAGCTTTATCGTAACATTTGGAATTCTTGCATTATAATTTACGCCCATAAAAACTCACCCACAAATTTCTTGTTTTTATTATACAATATTTAATAGATTTTGTCTTTATTTTTTTCATAGTAAAAGAAAATGGGTATTAGCTACCCATTTTCAATACAATTTCATTATTTTCTACATCAAGAGTGTAGTTTATATTTGGTTTTATTTCATTTGAAATAATCTTAGTTGCAATAAATGTTTCAATGTATTTAGTAATATACCTTTTTATAGGTCTAGCTCCGTATTCTGGATTATATGCTTCATTAAGAATATAATTTTTAAGATTATCAGTAAACCTAATATTAATATCCTGTGCAAGTAACCTATAATCTAATGTTTTTAATAATTTTGTTACAATCTTTAACTCTACATCCTTAGTAAGAGGATTAAATGTAATTATTTCATCAATACGATTTAAAAATTCAGGCTTGAAATTAGCTTTTAAAATTGCATCTACCTGCTTCTTATCATTAGAAAGTAGTGCTTGTGATCCTAAATTTGAAGTCATAATTATGATAGTATTTTTAAAATCTACACACCTACCCTGAGAATCAGTTAATCTACCATCATCAAGAATTTGAAGTAGAATATTAAACACATCAGAATGAGCCTTTTCAATTTCATCAAAAAGTACTATTGAATATGGATTACGTCTAACCTTTTCAGTTAATTGTCCACCCTCATCATAGCCAATATAACCAGGTGCAGAACCAATAAGCTTAGATACACTATATTGTTCCATATATTCGCTCATATCAAGTCTTACTATATGACTTTCACTATCAAATAAGCTTTCAGCTAAAGCTTTCGCAAGTTCTGTTTTTCCTACTCCCGTAGGACCTAAGAATAGAAATGAACCAATTGGCTTATTTTCATCCTTAATTCCAGCTCTTTGTCTAATTATAGCTGCACTTACAAGCTCAACAGCTTCATCTTGACCTATTACTCTTTGACTTAAGGTATCCTTTAAATTCAAAATCTTTTCTCTTTCTCCTTGCATAAGCTTTGAAATAGGAATGTTAGTCCATTTTGATACCACCTCAGCTACTCCTTCTTCAGTGACTGATTCAGATAAAATATGATCATCCTTGGCCTTATCCTGATATTCCTTAATTTGACGTTCATATGATGGAATAATTGAATATTGTAGCTCTGAAGCCTTCATATAATTTCCATTATTAAACTCCTGTTCAAGCTTAATTTTAGCATCCTCAAGCTTCTTCTTAACATCCTTATATTCTGCAATTTCCTTTTTTTCAGCCAACCATTTTTCATTTAATTTGCTTGCCTTATCTTCTAATTCATTAAGCTCTAGGCTTATTGAATCAAGACGTTTTTTAGAAGCATCATCACTTTCCTTCTTTAAGGCCATTTGTTCAATTTTCAATTGAGCTATTTTTCTATCCAAATCATCTAATTCTGCAGGCTTTGAATCAATTTCCATTCTACAAGATGCACAAGCCTCATCAATCAAGTCAATGGCTTTATCTGGTAAGAAACGATCAGTTATATATCTATTAGATAATGTCGCAGCCGCAACAATGGCGTTATCTAAAATAGTAACTCCATGATGAGTTTCAAATCTTTCCTTAATACCTCTTAAAATAGATATTGTATCAACTACACTTGGTTCTGATACTAATACCTTTTGGAAACGACGTTCAAGGGCTGAATCCTTCTCAATATATTCACGATACTCCTTTAGGGTTGTAGCTCCGATACAGTGTAATTCACCACGAGCAAGCATTGGCTTTAGCATATTACCTGCATCAAGAGCACCATCTGCCTTACCAGCTCCAACAATAAGGTGAATCTCATCAATAAACATAATGATATTTCCATCAGATTCTTTCACCTTATTTAGTACAGCTTTTAGTCTTTCCTCAAATTCTCCACGATACTTAGCACCAGCGACAAGAGCACCCATATCTAGCTCAAAAATAGATTTATCCTTTAATGAAGTAGGTACATCATTAGCAACTATTCTTCTTGCAAGACCTTCAATAATAGCTGTCTTTCCTACTCCAGGCTCACCTATTAGAACCGGATTATTTTTAGTTTTACGTGATAGTATTTTAATAATTCGTCTTATTTCCTCATCACGGCCAATAACAGGATCAATCTTTCCTTCACGAGCAAGCTTTACTACATCTCTACCATATTTTTCTAATACATTTTCATCATTCATATTTTGATTTTGTTCCATAATATTACCCCCTTGTAAGTATTATTTCCACTTACACCAATATTATAACTCAACATTTTGGCACTTTCAATACCAGAGTGCCAAAAATTTTAAAAAAATAAAAATAGGTACAATTAATGCACCTATAATTAATAATTCTTTTTATCTGTAATATCGCTATATTCCTTGTATACCTCTAGACATTCTTCTCTATCTAATTCTTCTACAAATTTATTTTTTCTATCCTTATCATTCATAAATTCATAGAATAAACTATCTCTAAAGCCTATTATTGAGGTATCACTAATATTACATCCGTAATAAACCTTCTTCATATTAGCCCACAATATTGCTGATAAACACATAGGACAAGGCTCTCCTGTAGTATAAACCTCACACCCATTCAAATCAAATGTACCTAAATTATTACATGCATCATGGATGGCCATAATTTCACCATGACATGTAGGATCATTATTTTTAATAACCTCATTATGTCCTCGTCCAACAATGTTACCATTTTTTACAATAACACACCCAAAAGGCCCACCGTGTCCTTCTTTTATTCCCATTCTTGCTTCTTTAATCGCTTCTAACATATATTTATTCATAATATTCACCTGTAAATCTATTTTATTTTTTCCAAAATATTTAATGTATCCATAGGATTTTTACTTGAATTTACCTTTCTTTCAATCGATACAATAATACCATTTTCATCTATTACAAAGGTACTTCTTACTACACCCATATATTTTTTACCATACATTGATTTTTCCGCTATAACCTCATATTTATTAATTACATCCATATTCTCATCACTAAGTAATATAAATGGTAATTCGTATTTATTTTTAAAATTAAGATGAGATTTTTTTGAATCCTTAGAAATACCTATAATAACCGCATTTAAATCTTTGAAATCATCATATAATCTTTTAAATTCTAATGCTTGATTTGTACAACCACTAGTATTATCCTTAGGATAAAAATATAATACTACCCTTTTACCTATAAAATCATTTAAGCTATATAGCCTACCAATTTCATCTGGCAACGTAAAATCAATTGCTTTTTGTCCAATCTGAATCATAATATAGCCTCCTTCATTTTATTATTTGTATCTTATATCTATATTATATAATTCTTTATAAGCTTTTTCCATTAATATGCAACAAAATTTCCTATAAAAATAATAAAGAATCCATTACTGAATTCTTTATTTAAGCTATTATCTAACTATAAAAATTATTCTGCTATTAATAATTTATAAGTATCTATTTTTTTAATTCTTAATGATTGTAAATATACTATTCCCATTGAAAATAATACTATCAATGCTGCAGTAACAAATATTGAATATAAAGGTATTTCTAAATTACATTTAAATAAACCAATTCCTCCTAAAGCTAAGCTCATAATGTTATTCATAAATAAATATCCCATAATACCTCCTAAAATAGCTCCTATTAAAAGCATAGGTAAAAATGAAATCATTGTTTGTTTAATTAAATCCTTAGTTTCAAATCCAATTGATTTTAATATTCCATACTCTTTCTTCTTTTTATCTAATAAATTTCTAACAAGCAAGAATAAAACAAACGCTACTACAAGAAGAGTTATTACTAAAATGGCATAAAATACTATTGTTAACAAGTTTTTATAAACTCCGGTAAAGCTTTCTGTTTCCTTAGCATAGTTTATAACCTCTGAACCATATATAGTTTTAAATTCATTTAATATATCATCTAGCTTTGATAAATCATTAACGTAAATATTATAGCATATAGGACATTCATACTCAAATTGATTAAAGCCCTCTCTACTCAATAATGCATCCTTACCTAAATAATTAGAATTTTGGGTATATCCTGTTACAATTAAATTCTTAGTAATTCCATTAAGAGTAACTGAAATAGTGTCACCAATCTCTATATTACTATCTTTAGCAAATTTTCCTCCAATAGCAATTTCGTTTTTATAAATAGGTGCCTTTCCAACCGCAATTAAATCCTTTTCTACATCCTTAGCCTCAGCAATTTGAGTCCAAATAGATGTATCATTAATACTTACATCTGTACTTGAACAAAAATAATAATTAATTATATCTTCATTAGATTTTAAATCCATAATTAAATCATTTTCATCATCTTCACTAACATATACCATACCATCTGGAGTAATAGCACATATTAGCTTTACCATTGGATCAAAGGTGATAACAGAGTTAAATAACAAAACCAAATCAAATATTAAGACAAAGGTTAATACAAATGCTGTAATTAAAATAGTAATATTACCTCTTATATTATTAAACATCGTCTTTAATCCAAGTCCTAAATTAAGACCAAGTCCTTTTTTATCTAAATTAAAGATGTTTTTCTTAAATGAATGAGTTGTGATTCCCTCCCTTAAAGCATCAATAGCCTCTATACGTCTTATTTTTAAACATGATAAGAATATTGTAAGTAAAATACATATTACAAATAATACAATAGTAATTAATGCCGCACTAATTACAAAATGAATATTATAAGGAATTCCTGTTTGAGCTATAAGCATACTATTTAAAAATGGTAAAAATGCATAGGATAATATAACTCCTAAAATTGATGCTAATAATGAAATAATTCCAAATTGAAGTATAAACGATGTAATGATATCAAATGATGTATATCCTAAGGCCTTTAAAGCCCCTATTTTTTTCATATTATCCTTAATATATTCCTTTAAATTTGCAGAAGAAATAATAATCGCAATAACAGTTATAATAGCTGAAACAACTAAAATAATTGCTGAAGTAATCATTTGTGTTATATATCTAGATGTAGAAATTAATAAGTAATTATTTGAACAAATACTATTAATTTCAATATTAGACTTAATTACTTCTGAAAAATAGCCTTCATAAACCTCTGCCTTACTACTGTCATACAACCTGATTGATGTAAAATATCCACAAAAGCTTGATCCAACTTCATTTTTAATATCATTATAAATATTATTGGTTAATAAAAAGCTAGTCATAGCACAATTATTAGAACCAGCCATAACCGAATTAAAAAATCCAAGAATTTTATATTGGTGTTCTACATTATCGCCAAATGAAACTGATACAACCTCTCCTAATTTACTTCCATTTACCTTAAATAGGTATGGAAGATAAATTCCCTCTCCATCTAGTACATCACCAATAAATTCGTTTTTACCAATTCTTTTATTTATTGCATCATCATATTTAAAGAAAACTCCTGAAGTAGAATAATTTCCTCCATTAAATGGTATGTGGAATGGTATTGAAAATGATTCAATTATTTCATAATCACTTACACTACTATCATTTTTAAGTGAATCTGAAACAAAATCATAAAAATCACTATCAGTTGTACAAGTATTAATACATATATGCTCAGCATAACAATTATCATGTGATACATAAAAATTATTTTTATAATCCATGAATAATATTAGTGATAAATTCAATAGTAAGGATGCAACAAATAATAATACAAAAACACAAATACTAGCACCCTTACTTGTTTTTAAATTTGATTTTGTAAGTAAATTTATTTTCCCCATAGCTACCATCCCATTTTTGTTAAGAAATCTTTTAATTCCTTATGTCTTTCCATATCATTTGGAACATATTTTCCTAAATTACATTCTCCCTCGATTACACCATCTTTTAAATATAAAATTCTATTACCTCTTCTTGCACTTTTAATGTCATGTGTAACCATTACAATTGTTTGCCCCTCATTATTGAATTTTGTTAATGTATCTAAGACATCAACACCCGTTTTACTATTTAGTGCACCTGTTGGCTCATCGGCAAATAATACTGCTGGTTTATTTATAAGTGCTCTTGCAATTCCAACCCTTTGAGCTTCGCCACCACTAAGTTGGGTAGGAAATTTCTTATAATTTTCTTGTACAACATCTACAGACTCAAATAGCTCCTTAGCATAAGCTACTACTTCACCCTTATTTTTATTTACAAGTAATCCTGCAGCTAATACATTATCCATAACATTCATTCCATCGACTAAATAGATCTGTTGAAAAACAAAGCCACAATTGTTTCTTCTAAATTTAGCAAGCTCATCACTTGTTAATTTAGTAATTTCATTATCACAAAAATGGATTTTTCCAAGTGTTGGCTTGTCCATTCCACTAAGTGCATACATTAGCGTTGATTTTCCTGCACCACTTGCACCCATAATCACAGTGAAATCTCCTTCATATATTTCTAAATCAATATTTTTAAGTACATGCTGTTGTAAACCACCATTTGAAAATGATTTACAAAGCTTGTCAGTTTTAATAATAACCTTATCCATAAATATCCTCCTTTTAAAACCAACCTTATTATACTAATTTAATTCTAAACAAACTTTAAAAAATTCTTAATTATTTCTTAAATTAAAAAAAGCTAGAATAATCTAGCTTAATAATAGTTTAATAACACAAAGAAATCCATCTTCATTTAAGCAATCTAGGCTTCCACCCATTCTTGTTAAAAAATCATCGGCAAGATATAATCCAAGCCCTGCGCCTGTTTTACCATTTGAATTTGATCCTCTAACATATTTTGTTTTAATTACTGCTAAATCATCATTAGGACACCCTGGTCCATAATCCTTAATCTTAACAACTAAAAATTTATCATCAAAATAAAAGCTAATATCAATTTTAGTATCAGCATATTTATATGAATTAGAAATAATATTATCAATAACCTGGGCTAATCTTAGCTCATCAGCTTTAATAATGCAATCTGGTATATCCATAATATTTGCATATTTTTTATAATCACTTGCCAAAATTATATCTTTAATACGAGATGCTTCAATATCAGTAACCTCAATATCTAATTGTGATACATCAGCAATTGATGACTCAAACAAATTATTTACTAGGCTATTTAGCTGTAATGCTTTTGAATAAATAATATTAAAGCTTTTATTATCTTTATTTTTTATAAGTTCAAGCTCACTTGTTGCCATAATAGATGCAACAGGAGTTTTTATATCATGACTTAGTTTAGCTATAAGCTCCTTTTTACTTTCATTAGCCTTAGCTTCTGCTTCTCTAGATGCTTTGAGTTCTGAACGTAATATATCAAATGCCTCACTAAATGCTCCAAAGGCATTTCCTTTATCCATTAATAAAGGAGTATCAAGATTTCCAAAGGCTACACTTCTTGCAAATGATTCAAGCTTTTTAAATGGATCTAAAATCCTTCTTTTTAAATAAATATAGTAAGAAAGCACTAGTATAAAATCAATTACTAAAAATCCTATAGATAATCCTACAATTAACGAAATATTATGTTTATAGATAGTATCCATATCATTATTAATAATTAGATGTCCAATTAACTTGTCATCCTTAATAATATCTAATATCGTATCTCCATGAACAATCGCATCTGCAATTGAATTAGACATATTACTTTGCTGATAAATAGTCCCATCACTTAAAACAATTGTGTAATCATATTCAAAATCATAATTTAATGTATTGTAATCATCTAATGTATTAATATAATTATAAATTCTATTAATTTCTACACTATCTTGTCTATAAGATAATGAATTATTAATAATTATAATTGCAACAATTATTTCAATAATTAAAACAATTAGAAAAATCAATATTGGTCTTCTTTTATTCATACTATCCCTCAAAACGATATCCTTCGCCCCAAATAGTAACAATATATTTTGGATTTTTTACATCTGGTTCAATATACTCTCTTAAATGTCTAATATGCACATTCAAGGTGCCATCCTGTGTATATTTATCCTCCCA
Source organism: Anaeroplasmataceae bacterium (assembly GCA_051874255.1). Classification (GTDB taxonomy): domain Bacteria; phylum Bacillota_I; class Bacilli_A; order Acholeplasmatales; family Anaeroplasmataceae; genus UBA3206. The sequence continues at coordinate 4,013 of JBJEFR010000073.1, read as the reverse complement.
CACCTTCTCAAAAAGCTCTTCTTTTGTAATTGCTCTTCCCTTATTTTTAATAAAATAAAGAAGTAGCTTATATTCCATTAGGGTAATTTTTACCTCTTTATCATTTACAATAAGCTTTTTTGAATCAAATAATACCTTAAAATCATCGTTTACATATTCATTAGCATTATCAACAGGCTTGGTTTGCTCCATTCTTTTTAAAATAACCTTTACCTTAGCAAGTAAAACACCAAGAGAATATGGCTTTTCAATATAATCATCTCCACCAATGGATAAGCCAATTATCTTATCAGTATCCTTATTTTTGGCTGAAATAAACAAAATAGGGAATGTGTATTTTTTTCTTAATTCCTTGCAAAAATCATAGCCACTTCCATCTGTTAGATTAATATCTAATAATACTAATGATGCTTCATTTTCTAAAAAAAACTCTTTAGCCATAGAAATTGATGAGGCATGGAAGGATGAAACATCAAACATATTAAAATACTCAGCTGTTGCCATACCTAGTTCTATTTCATCATCAACTATTAAGCAATCATAATTCATTAAATTCCCTCCCTAAGTTTAGTATATTTCCGCAATATATTTTTATTATAGAACATATTTGTTAATAAAAGAAGAAAAAAACTCTAATTTTTACAATAAAAGAGAACTCATTGAGTTCTCCCTTTTCATTCTATAGAAAATTCTTCATAAAGATTAGAACCATACTTTTCATTAAATTCATCGAATGATAATGTTTTATCATAGATTGTAAATACTACATCCTCTTTACTATGGTTTTCTGAATAAAACTTATTATCATTAAAAACTATATTTTTAATATAGCTATCACTAAATTCAAATTGGATAATATTAGTAGAGGTCATATAAAATAAATTATTTTCTACCTCTATACCATCACATTTAGCAAGAATCATTTGATAATCATTATAATTAGAAATAAAGGTATTATTATATATTTTTGTAGTTGTTACAACACCAGTATTATTTTCTTCATAGCCACCGATTCTTATCGATAAATGGTTATTGATACATATATTATTTCTTACAACAATGTTTTTAACAGGATATGATTCATTTTTTTCCTCACTACCTATTTCAATTCCATATAATGAATCACTAATTTGATTATATTGAAGTATGATATCCCTTGCGCCATCAACATAAAGACCTGCACAATCAGCATAGCTACATACTGATTTTTTTATAATATTTCCTGCAGCCAAGGAAAATCTAGGTTGATCTAAGCTTGGATCACTACAGTACCCAGCATTACCATAAAAGTCTATTCCAATATTAGTATTATTTTCTACTAGATTATTTATTAAATAAAAATATTGACAGTTTCCGGCAACAGATAATGATTCAGCCCAACCAGTAACATTATTATATATATGATTATTTGATACTATCACATTACTTATAGCTTTAGTATTTTCACCATTAAATAATATAGCATTAGCTGACGAATCAGAATCATCTTGATTATTAGATGTTGTTTTTATATCATGAATAGAATTATTTCTTATTATTAAATGATTTTGGTTATTACCCCATAAAGCTATTCCATAGGCATTATATGCACTAATATTCTTTATTTCTAATCCTTCAATAATAACGTATGAGGTATTCGCCTCTATTTCGATTCCGTATACCTCGCTTTTAGTACTAGTATTAGTAATAACCGCATTTTCACCAGGATAATTTCTTATCGTAATATATTTTGTGCTAGTCCCACTTTTATTTATAAAATATCCTTCATTACTACTTGGTATATATATTCCTTCTCTTAGATATAAGGTATCACCAGCCTTAAGATTTTCTAAGGCATCATCTAAAGAATAAGGATTATTTTTGCTTCCATCCCCATTTCCATTAGGAGATGCATATATAGCATTATCAAGAACTATTTCATTATTGTATTCAGCTAAATTTTTATAATAGTTTATAAAATTTAGATCTGAAATACTTGCACCTTCAAGTAGGGTATCTAATGTAATTTCATCCTTTGTATCATCAGATGGTTCCTCCGGATCAAAAGGATCAGGGGTTTCTATATCACCTAAATCACCAGGATTTTCCTCTTCTGAGGGAACGAAGTCAGGTACCTTATCATCTTTTTTATTTGAATTACAGGATACTAAACTTGTTGTCATTAGCATTATTAAAAAAATTAATAATAATCTTCTTCTTTTCATTATTATTCACCACGCTCTTTATTATTTAAAAATAGCTCCTATTTTATTATCTTTACCATATTTCATATAATCACTATTTGCTAATAAAAAATCTCCTAAATAGATATTATGATTTTCTTTCCTTGTTTTTTCATGAACATTATATAAATCATTAAATAAGACTAAATCAACGGAAACAAAAGGGTTACTTGCATTAATTATATTTCCAATATTATATTTAGAATTACATTTTTCTTCTGAAATAAACCTTAAGAAGGATAACCTAGAGGATTCAAAAAATAAAGTATTTGAAGCATTACCAGCATAGGTGTCATTATTAATAGAATCATATGAAATACATGACTCAAACACATTATGGCTCATTTTTATATTTTCAATTGGACCATATAAAACTCCATTTTCATACCATGTAGAGGAATATGTGTTATTATCTTCTAAAAATCTCCCACAATTAAAGTTCCTTCCACCATTTTTATATGAAGTACAATTTTCAAATGTTATTGTTCCTGGATTAGAATTATCGCAAAAGCCATCTGCTAAATTATTAAATGATAAACAATTTATAACATTATGACTAACCTCTATAGCCCTTCCTCCTAATTTAAATCCATTACCATTTTTTAATATTTCTCCATCAAGTCCGTATCCATTATTAAATGCAATACAATTTTTTAATGTTACTGCGCCTATTGCCCCAGACTCTCTTTTAGTGAATAAATCATAGCCATCATCAGAGTTATTATAGGAAATACATCCATCAAAAACATTTCCAATTCCTGTATATAGCTTAGGTGCAAAGCCATCTGCATCCTCTCCTTGATTGCTACTTCTATTCCAATCATAATTTCCATATGAAGTACAATTTAAAATCGTATTATAGCTTGGCCATGATTCAATTGTTTTATTTCCTGAACCAGTAATCGTTAATCCTGAGTTTCCATTTTGGGCAAAAACACAATTTTCAATTAAATTATAGCTTCCTGAAATTTGCATTCCACTACTTCCACACGCTTTAATTGTAATACCTTTAATTTCATAATAATTACCTGATACAACCATTCCTTTATAGGCTGTTTGATTATATTCGTTTGTTATGGAAGCATCTTTACTATAATATTTACCATAATCTAATATGACATTCTCATTCTTATAGGCATAAATCATAATATGCTCATCTTGGGTTCCATTTCTAGTAAATCTTATTACTTCGTTCATTTTATATGTACCACCTCTAAGAATAACAAGGTCGTTTTTTTTAATCGAGTTTAAGGCTTCATATATTTCCCCAGGATTTTCTAAAGAATAATCACCAGTTCCATTTGGTGATACATATTTAACATTTTTTCCTTCTGGAATAATAAAATCATCGTCAATATCACTATCTATCTTATCTGAATCATCAGGTAATTCTTCAATACTCTCAAAATCATCATCTATAATAGTATCACTATTACTTTTTGTACAAGCTGATAAAATAAATACCACTAGTAATAAGCAAACTAATATAATTCTTTTTATTTTATTATTAAAAATCATATTCAAACCTCAACTTCATATGTAAAATTTTTATAGATATATTATACTATTATTATAATCATTTGTCTTATTAGTAGGTAGATATTTTTTCTTCATACGAAATATAAAATAACTTATTTTTTTAAGTCATTCAAAAGAATAGTAATTACACCTTCAATTTCGATTAAGTCCTCTAAGTTTATAAGATACATTGGTTTAGCTCCTTTATATGGAATTTCTTCCTTTAAACCATAATCACAAATAGATTTAGTTTTTTTAATTAAAAATCTATTA